>JAYSPO010000787.1:0-15367 GCA_043722015.1 Candidatus Kuenenia sp.
AAGTTTGTAGTTCCGCCTTCAGGCGGTTTTTTTGCCGGAACCGCCAGCGAATTCCGGCTGAAGCCGGGACTACGAACAGAATTGGGACTAAATCAACAGCCTGCTAGCCGCGGGTTGTGCATTCGGTCAGTACCGGCGGCTAGCGCCTTGCCGCTCACAAAACCTCAATTCTGACCGCGTGAGGTATATTACGGTGGCGGATATCCCGTCTACCGAAGTACCCAGATTTACTCAGTTCCATTCCAAGGCGGCAACCATGGAGGTGGCTACGGCCATCATCACTGCCGATGAACTCAGCGGTGAACACTCAGTGAATGCAGCGCACCCTCAAAGTGCGCTGCATTTTTTTTGTTGCCGCGCTCAAAGGGGAATTCAACCAGGATGTTGTCCCGGCAAACCGGGACCTACTCCAATGGCGTGGATTCAATCAATCCGACTGGCGAGCGGGTACGTAAGTGCCCTGATTTCCGCATCATTCGCAACAAATCAGGGGATTCACATCCCCCGCTCGCCTTAAGTCTACACCATTGGGGAACTACTCCCTGTTGACGCCGGCGGTTTCTCGGGACGTTTCTTCAACGTCGGCGTTGGGATTGTCGTAGAGGCGCGGCGACAGTTTTGGGCCCTTCATCGCATCGGATGTGACTTGTTCGATGCGAAGCAGTTGTTCGCCCAGCGTATTGATGCGGCGGGACACCTCGTCGTTGTTCTGTTCGATTCCGCCAGAGACAAGATTGATCACGCCCAGAAACAGCAGCATCTGAGCCACAGTGGTCACCAGCCAGCCGGTGGGTGTGTATTCGGAATAACCGCCGAAGTGGCCGTAGATCACCATCGCCGTTCCGATGGTGAGTCCCAGAACTCCCAGATACGCCAGAAACTGACCGGTGACGCTGGTCAAATTTGAACGACGGGGAGCCGTAATCTCGAAATGCGGGCCGCGCATGGTGGAGTCATGGGCATCGTCGATATAGCGATGTTTTGGCAGCGTCTGTGTTCGACCTCGGCGACCATCGGTCCCGGTGACCGCATCGACGGATTCAGGTCCATCGATGCGGATACGACGTTCGGGTTTTGGTGAATTCGAAACAATCTTTGTTTCCGGAGCGACAGACGACGCGAATGAAGCGTCCTGCTGAGCTGCCGCTGCTTCCGGAAGTTCATTGTTGCCACCAGGCAGGTCAACTCGAAGCTTTCTGTTCACGATATCAGATCCTGTTGAACTGGTAGTGGCTGGACGCTCCAATTGAAACCGACGATGCAAAAGCGGCCGGCGCATGGGGCTCCGTACAATCTTTTTCGGCTCAGCAGCGGACTCAAGTTCGCTGACATTGGCACTTTCTGCCGGTATTTGTGGACTCAGCTGCGAATCGACCTGGCTCACCACACTTGCAGCAAACTCCGGTCGTGACGGTTGCAGAGGGTCTATCACGTTCACCGCTTCAGGCTCGGCAGTTGCGTCGGTATCGATCTCCGCGATTGCGCGGGAAGAGTTCTCTACCGGGATGCTCATCGGGTCGGCATTTTGCGCTCTCGCCAAATCAATCACCCGTTGCAATTCATTCGTGATGCCTCTGCCAGTCACTTTCGAATTCGCAACGGTTCTCACGCTGAGGATGTCGGTGTGAGTCAATTCAGACAGGTTGATAATTCGCGTCGACTTTTTTTCAGTGGGGACTGCGGCCGCCGGGCGAGATTCCGCTTGTTCAGGTTCAATCGCTGGTTTCAGAGCTTCCAGCGCAAATGAAGGCGATGCTGCTGAATCGGCGATGGCTTCCTGCGGATCGCCTGGCGCGATCTCATGAGTCTCAGATTCCACCGGAGCGACCTCAGAAACAGGAACAGAATCAGCATTCAGGGGGGGAGCCACCAGATGCCAGTGATCTGCGCCATCGTCCGAATCAGCCAACTCGCTGCCAGACAAAGATTCTTCCCGTGGCTGCGATTTTTCCGACAGCTGCGACGCGACACGTGGATCGAGCTGCTCGAAGGGTTGGGCTTCAATCAAATCGCTTTCGCGCCTGCGTTCTTCGATGACGACTTGAGCTTGGAGATTTTGTATCGGAGACGCGGATTTCAGGAGATCTGCACTCAGTAATTGTTTCGGGGTATGGGACTTCTGAACGGCATCCATTCGCGTGTGAAGGGCATCCAGCGATTCAGTCCGGCTGATGCGTTCGAAAAGATCACTCGAGTTCCAGCGTTCCAGGATCTCGCGCGCCTGCCGAATGGCGTCAGTGGGTTTTGATGCGGAGAGCAAGTCATGTCCGCACCGCGAGCACAGCAGACCACCGGCGTGGCCGGTCGTCCTGACTGAGACATCCGTGCGACAAAGACTGCACCACATTCCTGCTGGATTCCTTTCCAGAGTCTGCAAACGACATCCGACTCCGGCAAGTTCTACCGTCGATTCTGATTGCTGAACAAGGTCAAAACGCCGGCCGGACATCCAGTGTTTTTCCTGATTTCTCTGCGTTGCCCCACAGGCGAATCGGGCCGACGATCGATCGGCAAATTCTGCCGAAACGAGTGGTGTTTCGGCAACAATGGAAATTCAGGCCGGTTTGTCAGACAATCCTGATCTACGCGGTCGTCTTTCAGTCAATGGACATGCTGGTTCAATGGAACAGTGTCACTTCGGATGGTGAGCGACAGAAGCGAATTTGCCGTAGCTGAATTCGCAAGAATTCAGAGAGGCTCTGAATTCCGGAGAATTCAGCTACGAGACAGTGCCTCTGAGAACATACCACAGGAAACCCGCTCCCAATGTCTGCTCTGATAGAGCTCAGAAATGTCACAAAGGACTATGGGAGCTTTCGAGCCCTCTCGAATGTGGACCTGACCATTCGGCCTGGTATCACAGGATTGCTGGGACCGAATGGTGCCGGCAAGAGCACGCTGATCAAGGTTCTTCTGGGACTTGTGAAAATCAGCGTGGGGGAGGGGCAGGTTCTGGGCTTTCCAATCAGGACGTCCGCCGATCAGATCCGCACGCATATCGGGTATATGCCCGAAGACGATTGCTACGTACACGGCTTGTCAGGCATCGAAACGATGCAGGTGGTCGCGCAGCTGTCGCGATTTCCCGCGACAGAAGCACTGCGTCGAGGGCATGAGATTCTGGACTTCTGCGGCATGGGACAGGAACGTTATCGACCGGTGGAAACGTACTCGACCGGCATGCGTCAGAAACTGCGATTCGCGATGTCCATCGTGCATGATCCAAAATTGCTCATTCTTGACGAGCCGACATCAGGACTGGATCCGGAAGAACGCGAAGCCATGCTCAATCGCATTCGGATTCTGGCACGGCAGTTCGGAAAATCAGTGATCTTGTGTACGCATATCCTTCCGGACGTGCAGGTCGTGTGTGACCACGTCGTGATTCTGGCTGGCGGTTCGGTGCGTGTCAGCGATTCGCTGGACGAACTCTGTCGGATGCCGAATCCGTCGATGACGGTGACGTTGTCAGGGAACCGCGATGCCTATCGAGATCGATTGACGGCCAAAGGTGTGCAGTCAGAAATTCTGTCGCTGCGGCAGTTACGCGTCTTCGGTGAGTTTGCGGTACTCAACGAGCCGTTGTGGTCAGCGGCGACGGAGAGTGGCTGCATCGTGCGAGGCCTGTCACCGTCAAAGAATTCTCTGGAACAGATATTTTTGTCAGCCGTACGAGAGGTTCACAGTGCCCATTCATAACCTGGGATATCGCGAATGGAAGGGCGAGCTTCAGTCGTCTTCCACTCGCTGGCTCGTGGTGGCAGGAATCGGCATCCGCCGCGCATGGCAAAGTGCATGGCTGCGGCGGATGATGTTTTTCGCCTGGGTGCCGGGCGTCGTCATGGGCTTCATGATTTTTGTCTATGAGCAATCCGCGAAGCAAGGCGGAGAAGTTCAGGACATCATGTCAGCCGGGGCCATGGCGTTGGTCACGTACGAGAGTCCCGAAACAATTTTCAAGCGCATTCAACAGGAGCGGCTCCTGACCGGTTCACGGCCAAGTATGGGGGAGGAGCGACATATCTTCTGGTCATCACTGCTGTTGATCCTGTTTCGTCGGTCGCAGCCATTGCTCCTGATTCCGATCGTGGCCGTCATCGCGCCGCCGATGATCTCCCAGGATTTTCGGTCGCGGGCTTTTCTGCTGTACTTCTCACGGCCATTGACCAAAGTGCAGTACATCGCGGGGAAAGCCGCGACCATCAGTCTTTTTCTGATGTTCGTGACGATGTTTCCAGCCCTGCTGCTGTATTTTGTCGGCGTTCTCCTGTCGCCGGACATCTCCGTCCTTTATGCAACCTGGGATCTGCCGTTGCGCGTGATTCTGGCGTCACTCATGATCGTGATTCCCTGTACGGCGCTGTCGTTGATGCTGTCGTCACTGACGACGGAATCCCGCTATGCATCGTTCGCCTGGTTTGCTGTCTGGATCTTCGGGCATCTGACGTACGTCGTGATTCGCAGTGTCGCAAGTCCCGGGGACAGTTCGATCGTGCAATCGTTGTCATTGTACGAGACATTTAATGACCTGTCGTCGTGGATTCTGGATCCGAAGCTCGGAGTCACTCACATGGAAACGAGATTCATTCTGCTCGCAGTGCTGACGGCTGTCTGCAGCGCTGTTCTGTATCGGCGCGTGTCAGCTCCGATGGAGGTATGAAATGTCAGCTGACATCGCAATTCAATTTCAGGGCGTCACCAAGCTGTACGGCAAGGTTCTGGGCGTGAATGACATCACGCTCGAACTTCCGCGCGGGGCGTACGGACTTCTGGGGCCGAACGGGGCTGGAAAGAGTACGCTGCTGAATCTGTTGATCGGTCAATTATTGCCGACACGTGGCACTGTCCGCGTGTTGGGAATGAATCCTCGCAATAATCCGGACCTGATGCGCCGCATTGGATTCTGCCCCGGCTTTGAGGGCATGTATGCTTCCATCAACGGGATCGAATGGGTGATCTATCTGCTGGAAATGCAGGGCTACACCCACACCGCAGCGCGGCAACGTGCATTGGACTGCATGGAACTGGTTGGCATGGTGGAAGGGATGTATCGACCGATTTCCAGCTATTCCCGCGGGATGAGGCAGCGAACCAAGCTGGCTCAGGCCATTTCACACGAACCAGAACTGCTGATTCTGGATGAACCGCTGAGCGGGCTTGATCCGATCGGGAGAGCTCAGATGACTGACCTGCTGCGAAACTGGATCGCGATGGGCCGCAGCATTATCATCGCCAGTCATGTGCTGCATGAGATCGAAGCCTTGACGCAGTCGTTTCTGCTGATTTCCGGAGGCCGCGTGCTCGCGTCGGGCACGGCCGAAGAAGTGCATGAACTGCTGTTCGATGTACCGCTCGAAATTCATGTGCGATGCAATGATCTGCGAAGATTCGCGGCGAAGACACTGGCTGCGGATCTCGCGGATTCGGCGAAGATCAGACGCACAAATTCCGGCGATGAAATGGTTGTCCTGTCGACTCGACATGCCAGCCGGATTTCTTCGATGATCCCGGAGTGGATGCAGGACGATGGACTTCAGATCTACGAGATTCGCACAGCCGATGATTCGCTGCAGTCGCTTTTCAATTCTTTGATGAAGATTCACCGAGGTGAATTGTGAACGCTCTGCGGGCCGTATTTTTCTACGAATGGAAACGATCGCTGACGGTTGCACGCATCGGGTGGTGGTTTGCAATGGCCGCATTTCCGGTCATGATCACGATTCTGATTCGCACGCTCAGTTATTCTGAAAGCCAGATCGACATCGCGACACAGAAGACCACATGGTCGATGACTCTGTACGCTCTGATTCCCGGCGTGTGTGTTGCCTTGAGCGTCCTGTTGACGGCCGCTCCCGCCGTGGCTTCGGAACTGGAACAACGCAGCTGGGTGTATCTGGCGACGCGACCGAATGGTATTTTCTGGCTGTTGCTCGGCAAGTATCTGGTTTCAGTCACATGGGGCACCACGGCCGCCTGGCTGGGGACAGCGTTTTCAGTGGCACTGTGCGGCATGGATGAACAGCTGCGGATGCTGCTGAGTCTATTGGCGTTGAGTCTGTTGTCAGCGGTCGCATATTCCGCCGTCTATATGCTCGTCGGTGCCATCTTTCCTAAACGGGCGATGGTCTTCTGCATGATGTACACCGTGATTGTCGAACTGGTCTTTGGTTCGATTCCGGCAGTCATCAATCGCATGACTGTCCAGTTTCGACTGCGGACACTGTTCGTCAACTGGATGCCGCTCGATGAACGCATGATGGAAGACTCGGTCTTTCAATACGTGATGATAGACGGATCATCGTTGATGCAGTGCTTCTGGCTGATTACGTTGAGCGTCCTGTTTCTGGTTGCCGCGATTGTGGTCGCGCATCGCAAGGAATTTACGTCGGCAACCGAAGGTGATGTTTAGAACTCAACCAGCCGTACGCTGTCCACCATAAAAACGATGTCCGTTTCCGGACGTACAATGAACAGATTCAACAATTCAATCTGAGTCAAGTCCATTCGTCGCGATGCAGGGGCGTTCCGCACATCCGCCAGTTCAATGCGGACATGGACCTGTTTCTCCGAGGGGAGTTCGACGGAAGTACGAAAGCGATCAGTCGTCGCATGACCGGATGCGGTATGCAAATTGTCGGCGATACTAATTCTCAGCGTGAGCGGTTTGTCTCCGGGATTGAAGACGTCCATTTCCAGAGCGGTAAACTTATCCCAGGTAGTGATGGGCCAGAGAAGGTTGGCTCCTGGATACTTTGTACCAGCAGTTCCCTGGACGCGCATGGATGCCGAACCCTCAGTGGACCATGTCGTGGATTGATCAATGATCGCTTCATGCGCGCACCATGTGTTCAATTCCCTGGGGCGTTCAAAGGACGCCAGCAGAGGAAAATCCTGGTGCTGCAGGTAGCAATCGTGCAACTCCAGGATCGGCGACCAAATTGCCGCGATCAACAAGCCGGCAGCGAACAGCGAAAGGCCCGTGCGGTTGGCTCGGGCCGTACTTTGGCGACTGAGACACCAGAACAGTCCTGCGACAACACCACATCCGTTGGCCATCGCGTCACTCACACTGGGCGAACGCTCGACGAATCCCTGCAATGCTTCGCAGGCCATGCCCAGCAAGAGCAGCACGCTGCTAAGAACAATCAGTCGTCCCGTGCCAAGCGGCAGAATTCTGTGCCATGACTTCGGGAATCCGATGCAGGACGGATCGAACAGTCCGGCCACAAGCAGGAATGCCAGAAAGAACGCAGGCGCATGAGCCAGATTGAAAAGCTCAGACCAATGCCGTCCTGACTTCGAAAACGGAAACAACAGCACAATCGCCAGCAGACCCGCAACGCTCGCAACAAGCAGGATGCGCCCCCTGTAGGACTGGTTGTTGCTGATGGGCACGAAAACTGGTTCAGGTTGAGTCATGGCTGATTGATCGGCTTCCATTGTCGGGCTTCGACAATTCAGAACACTATAAGCCTCAGAATCATTACAACCCATGTCCAGTGCAATGTCTCATTCATCTTTCCTCACTTCTCTGGTCTTCGTCTCAGGAGTGATCAGAAGACTGCCGATCAAACCTCCTGGACTGCCTGTTTTGTGCAGTCGGGAAAACAACGTGTTCAGCATCATAGGGTTGGAATCGAAATGGATTCCGGGCCTGGTAGTCAAGCATTCAGAGGCACGGTGAAATCATGCGATACGACATCGCAATTATTGGAAACGACGAAGCGGCCATCGAGATGGCCTGCATCGCCAGCGGTGCCGGGCAGCGTGCCGCAATGGCATTGCCGGAACAGCGCCATTCGTCATGGATGGTAGAACAGGCGCTCCGACGACTTGTGACGGAACTGTCCGTCGATTACACCGCAAGCCGCCGTTCACTCCTGCGTCGCAGCGGCACACCGCGCTTGTTGCAGCGACTTTTGGCCGGTGCCATTAACTCGGAAACCTCTGAAGCGATTGCGTTGTTGGAGCAATCAGGCGTGGATGTTTTGCCAGGAGAATCACGATTTATAAGTCGCAGCAGTGTCGCCATCACAAGTGGAATATCGTGTAAGCGGACCATCGTGAATGCGACAAACATCGTGATCGGGACGGGCGTGCGTCGCGCCGCCGTGCATCGTCCACTGGGACTTTTGCCATTCCGTCGCGTCGAATCGTTTCTCGAAGGACACAGTCTTCCCGAGTCATTGATTGTGTTGGGCGGCGAAGACTTTGGTGCCGGGTTTGCTTCCTTCCTCAGTCTGTTTGGAGTTCACACCAGTCTGCTGTCCCGTGAAAACAGTGATTGCGGCCTGCTCGAGTTGGCCGAAGACGCGGGAGTGCAGATCGTGCATCATCCGGCGGAACTCGGGCTGACGGTTGACGGACCTGTTTCGCCCGACGAACAGCAGATTGTGGACTGCCGCAGAACGCTGGGATTCACCGAGCACCTTGGCTTGCCAGCCATTGGAATCGAACCCGATGAACATGGTCAGCTCTGGTGCGCCGCAAATCTGGAAACCTGGTGTTCCGGAGTGTTCGGAGTCGGGTCCGTCGTGGGTTTTTCAGCCGACGCCGCCGATCATCCGGCGATTCAGGCTGAGCGAGTTCTGAACCGTATCCAACACCGGATCCGGAGACCTCATTTCCTGCGAAGCCGCCTCGGGGCATTCGCAAAAATGGAAGGTGCGGTCGGGCAGTAAACGACTATCCGCAATTTGTAGGGTGTGACAAGCAACGCGCAGGCACACCGAACTGCTGTCGTGGTATGCCAGCGCTGCCGCTTGTGACACCCTGCAAATTCAACTACGGAACAGAAGACTCAGGCAACGGAAACCGCAACACGATTGTCAAGGCGGGATGGCTGCGGTCTGCATGCGGCCACAGGCCGGCTGATGATCTGAGCGAGATCTCCGGCGTACCTGCGGTCGACAATTGCAACAGCGTTTCGTCATGCAGGCGGTTTGCCTCGAGGATGGCATCAATCCATGCCGTTGGCGTCGGTGATGCCGCCCATGTCTGGATCTCTGCCTGCATTCTGTTGCGTACGAGCACTGAATCTGCAGCGTCCGACAAATCGCAGGCTTCCTTGATAATCGAGGTAACAGATTCAGGGTCGGCGTTAACCACATTGATTCGAACTTCCCGAACCGGTGCGTCGATCGCACAATGTCCAGCGACCCGTTCCAGTTCAGACAACAGGTTTGCGAAATCCCGCGCCGGATTGAGATTGTCCTTCACCTGACCAAACGAAATCACAATCCTGCCAGGCAAACGCGGTTTCGTCAGTGCCGAATCCTGTGCCGCCGCGCTTCGGATCGGTATCATCGTGAATTCATCTTCGGCGGCTCGCATTTCTGCTCGAAACGACTTCGAAACCATTGCTGCTGACTGCCCTGACTGATCCTGTGCCATTGAGCCAAGTGCCAAAGTTGCAGCGATGATGATGGCCAGTCCACTCAGCATCGTCAGTGTCGTTGGTCCAGGGATGCTCACGCGAAACGACTTCATTCTGCATCTCCATCGACCGTTTCATGTCTGGTAAGCGTAACGGTGAACACCGAATCACCTGGCGTATCACCAGCTGTCGGAATCGCATCGGAACTGATTCTGAGCTGCGTCGATTCCAATGGAACTTCGCGCAACATCAGTGCGGCAATCGTGGTTGCGAATCTGGCATCGTCGATTGAATGAGCAGTGAACATGATGTTGAGCGAAAGAGATTTCATGCGCCGTGCCAGAAGCAGAAACAACGATTCGCCGTTCGGCGTCAGGCGGCCATCGGAATCACGCAGGTTTTCAAGCGGAAGCTTTAACTGCACGGAGTGATTGATGAGACGATTCTGTCCCGGATGCAGGCTGTTTAACCCCTGGTCGAAAACCAGGCCGCCGTGAATATCTGCGCCTGAAATGCCTGCCACCGCTGTCTGCTCGCGAAACATGGCCGCAGCAGCCACGATGACAAACATCAGAGCGACAAGCATCCCCGGACCGACAGACTGCCATGCGTGGGCGTAGAGTGATGGCCTGGGTGGAATTGAGTTGAGTGATTTCATGGAAACACTACGCTGCCTTTGCTTGCTCAGAAGATACGTCGTTTCGCTGCTGCGGTGGAATCCATGCGCGCAGACGTTCCTCAATCAGGCCGGGAGAATGTTCTTCCTGAAGTGCCAGAAAACCTTCCAGCATGATGTCGCAAATCGTCGCTTCTTCGGTATGCCGGGATTCCAGTTTTCCAGCCAGCGGAATACAGAACAAGTGCGCAAATAATGCGCCGTAGAGTGTGGTCAAAAGCGCGACAGCCAGCCCGGAGCCGATTTGCTTCGGATCGTCGATATGACTCAGCATCTGCGTGAGTCCGATGAGCGTCCCGATCATGCCCCATGCCGGAGCCGCAGAAGCCATCACTTCAAAAAGCTGCCGACCAGCCGCATGTCGCTGGGCGATCGTGTGTTTTTCACGTTGCAACGCGGCAGTGAGAGTTTCAGGATCACAACCGCTGGCGGTCAGTTCCAGTCCGGTTTTCAAAAACGGATCGGATTGCTGTTCAGCGATTGGTTCCAGCGCTAACAATCCGCCGCGCCGCACGATCAGTGCGAAGTGTCGAAACTGCTCCAGCACTTCCGTCGGTTCCGGAAGTGATGACACAAAACATTTGCGTGCCACCGCAAACGCATTGCGAACCCGCGAGACCGGAAAATGAATGAGCACAGCGGCCAGCGTCCCGCCAAACGTGATCAGCATGGACGGCCCATGTATCAACGGTAATGCATCACCGCCAAACCACATCGCCGAACCGACCATGATCAGCCCTGTCAGCAGTCCGAGAATTGTTGCGATGTCCATAGAGTCCCCAAATCTCAAATCTCAAATCTCAAATCCCAAATCCCAAATCCCAAATCTCAAATCTCAAATCTCAAATCTCAAATCCCAAATCCCAAATCCCAAATCTCAAATCTCAAATCTCAAATCCCAAATCCCAAATCCCAAATCCCAAATCTCAAATCTCAAATCTCAAATCTCAAATCTCAAATCTCAAATCCGAAAAGAGTCAGACGCGCGTGCTGGTTCCATTTTTTGCTTTGTAAATCTGCGCCAGAATTTCGGCGATCGCCCGGAAGAACTCGAATGGGATTTCCTGGCCGACATCGACGATTTTGTACAGAGCCCGTGCGAGTGGTTTGCGTTCCATGACCGGGATCTTGTTTTCTTTCGCAATCCGGATGATGTTCTGGGCAAACACGCCCGCACCTTTGGCCACGATCTTCGGAGCCCGCATTTTTCCGGGCTGATACTGAATGGCGATCGCAAGGTGTGTGGGGTTCGTCAGAATCAGATGGGCCTTTGGCACATCCTTCACCGACTGCTGCTTCCGCGCTTCTCTTTGTTTCCTGCGAACTGCCGCTTTGACGTGCGGATCACCGTTATCGTCTTTCTGTTCCTGTTTGATTTCTTCCCGCGTCATTTTGAGCTTCTGCTCCTGACGAAACCACTTGATCAGATAGTCCGTGAGTGCCAGACCGACGGCTACTCCAGCCATGGCCAGACAAATCATCAGACCAAGTCGCCAGCCGTACGCAGCGACCGCGTCGATTGATCCAAAATTGCGAATCGACAGTTCACCGCGTCGCAGCCACAGCATCAGCATCGAAATGCCCAACAGCAGCGTGACCTTCAGCGCGTTCAGAACACCCTTGATCCCGGAATCCATCGAGATCAGTTTTGAGAATGGATTTTCGGGAATCAGCCGATCCCATTTGAGTTCCAGTGACTTGAACGAGATCACGAAGCCGACCTGAGCGAATCCGAATGCAAGTCCGATTGAAAGGATCGCCAGGACAAACAGTCCACAGGTTCCCACCAATTCCGCAGACATCCACCGGGCACCGAGCGTCACGTGCCAGGCATTCCATTCTGTGCCGGGAACATCCGTCATCCACTCACGAAGTCCATTCATCAGGCGCGCGCCGAGCGTGCTGCCCGTCCAGAGCAGAATCGCGCAGCCGGTCAGCAGTGCGACGGAGGCCGTCAGATCTGTACTGAGTACAACCTGACCCTCTTCGCGGGCCTGCTCACGGCGGCGTGGTGTTGGTGCTTCGGTACCGTTGTGTTCGACGTCTGCCATTTCAGCTTGTCACTCCCTGACCGACGCGATACAGCAGTTGCTGAACGGCTCCGCAGATTTCCGGCAGGAACATCATCAACCCGCACAGACCCGCAGCCAGACGCAATGTCATCCCATACGACATGAAGTTGAATTGTGGTGCCGTGCGCATGGTGATCAGGATCGTGAGCGATATGACGAAGAGCAGGATCGCGATCGGAGCCACAATCAGAAAGCCATCGTCCACGGCATGCGTCACGCTCCACACGACCGTTTCCCACGACGGCATGGACCATGCGCCTGCCGCCGGACGAATGGCAAACGACTGTCCCAGGGAATAGAGCATAAGATGATGCAGATCCAACGTGAAGAACATGATGATGCTGAACGCTTCCAGCATCGTGGAAATGACATTGCTGGGCTGTTGATCCATCGGCGAAGAAAGTCCACCAAGCGTTAACCCCATTTCCTGAGCAATCCAGGCACCGGCGATTCGCACGGGCACAAGGCACAGACTGAACAGCCACGCCAGACCGGCCCCTAACGCCGTTTCGCGAATTCCCAGAAACGCAAGTTTCAGCCATGCACCGGCACCACTGCCAGACAAATCAAGTGATATCGCCAAAAGGGGAGCGTAGCGATTTGCCAGCAGAAACGTAATGGCCACCGACAGTCCGATTTTGACCGTGGTCGGCACTCCCTGACCGTTCAAGGGCGGCAGAAAGGCGATGAAGGCACTCACACGGAAAAAGATCAGCAGCGACGCCAGGATGAGCGCTTCGGTGATCATGCTGCCGAAATCGATCATTGCGTCACCTGCAGCAGGCGTTCCATCATGCGCATCGTAAACGCGGACGACTGTTGCAGCATCCACGGCAACGTCAGCAGCATCACCGCGCCGACCGCGACAATGCGGGGAGCGAACGACAGCGTTTGCTCCTGCACGCTGGTCACCGTCTGTGCCAGGCTGATCAGCAAGCCGACGACGAGACTGACAAGAATCGCCGGGCCGGAGAGCCACATGGCAGTCAGCAGGAAATCCTGGCCGATTTCAACAACGTTCAGTGTGTCCATGAGGTTTGTTCTGCTTGAAAGTGGACTGTCGGCGAAGAGAAAGTGATACGATCTCATAAGTCCCATAGGTCATACAGGACTTATGCGTTCCGCCTGTCAGGAATGCCACATCAATTCTTCGCCGCCTTTGGTTGACTGTTGCGACTGTTGATCTTCCCGAAAATCTCATCCACGAGTTTATCATCGGGGATCGCATCGAGAATGGCAGTCGCTTTACGCTGTTCCAACTGCACAAGCACATCGACCACCATGTCGATTTCACCACTTGCGGACAATGATTTGACTCTGCTGGCGGCCTTTTCGGGGCTCATGCCTTCAAACATCTCAGTGAGCTCTTTGAGATTCTGTTTCGTGGATACTGCGTCAAGCGGCTTCTTCTGTGATGGCAGCGCATCCGCGCCAGGCGTGCTGGCCAAAAGCCGCTTATCCTGATCAAGCCTGTCTCGCTCCACTTTGATCTGCTCTTTCTCTTCAGCAAGCAGTTGTTTTTCCGAGTTCGTGTGCTCGACGTCCGAAATCCATTTTTCTCGATCCTTAACCAGTTTTTCGCCATCGACTTTGATTCTGGTACGGTCACTGTCAAACGTCAGTCGGTCGTTCTCGAGTTCCTTACGTTTGAGCTTTAGATCGGTTTCGCTTTGAGCCAATGCAGTTTTCTGAGCCTCCAGTTGTCTGCGATCCGCATCGAGCGTTTCGCGATCAACCTGCAACTGTTGCTTTTCGCCGGCAATTGCCAGTCGTTCGTTGTTGACGGCGTCTTTTTGAGTGTTCATCCGCGCCACGAGTTCCTCAATCGCCGCGCGTTGATCGTTTGCCTGAGTCAGCAGATGTTCAACTTCCTGTTGCGCGCCTTCCACGTCCGTCTGAATGAGACGATGCTGAGATTCCGCATCTTTCAAAGACGATTCTCGCTGGCGCAGGACTTCGTCACGCGACTTCAGACTCAATCCCATGCGGACGATCTCTTCAACGCTCATGGGCGAACTGCGAACTGCGACGGGAAGCTGCAGATCACTGTGACCGCCTGCGTGAGCATGTGAGTCTGACTCCGTGGCATGCCCTCCGCCGTGCGACGACGAAGCGTCAACAGTCTGGACATGCGACGTCGCAGATTCCCCTGCGGTCGAGTGTGACGCGGCATATTCATCATCCGCAGCTGTGGAGTTGCCATGCGCATCACCCGTTTCCGCAACATCACTGCCAGGCGATGCGGTCTTTTTCATCATGAACATGCCAAGTCCGGCTGTGACACCGAACATGACTGCCGCATACAGTACGAGGCCAAGGATTTTTTTCATGTTTCACTCCTGATTTCCTGCATCCGGTAGTAAGCCTGCGATGCCTGTTCCTGCAGTTGAATTTCTTCACGTTTGAGTTGTTCGCGTCGATGTTCGGATTGTTCCCGATGGATCACTTCTTCCATGATCTTCAATTCAGCTCGAGCATGACGATGCTGCTGCAGAGCCAGGCTCAGATGTTCTTCGGCCGTTTTCAGCGCTTCGTCAGCGGTGCGCAGTGTTTGTGCGCCGTGATCCAACATGCTGGTCATGGAAACGAGAACTCCGCCACTCATGCCATTTGCCAGATCGCGTGCCGCGTTTCGATGAACCGTATCCAGCCACTGTCGGACTGCGTTCCGACGTTCCTCCGCGACCGCTCGTTCGGAATTGCGCGCTGCAGCGGCAGCGCGGCAGACATCTTCCTGCTGAGCCCTCAGGTGGCGAATTCGTTCGTATCGTGAGCTGAATCGTTTCATGTTGATCACCACGGCCAGGCTGCAGCAAGGGTCTTCAATTGTGCCTGCGTCTCCAGCCATCCGGCTTTTTGATTGACGGTCTGTTGTAGAAATCGTTTGGCAGCAGGAATGATCTGCACGGCGCGATCCACCTGTGGTGAAGTTCCGGCTTTGTAAGCTCCAATCTGAATGAGGTCCGCGATATCCGCATGCGTGGCAAGCAATGAGCGAAGTTTGGTGGCACTCTGCTGATGCTCATCTGAGGTGACCTCGCGGAAGACGCGGCTGACGCTGGGCAGCACATCCACAGCGGGATAATGTCCTTGAGCGGCTATTTTGCGACTCAGGATAATGTGACCATCCAGAATCCCGCGTGCCGCATCGGTGATCGGTTCGTCCATATCGTCACCATCGACCAGAACCGTGATGAGTCCGGTAATCGCCCCGACCTCACCGCAACCCAGCCGTTCAAGGAC
>JAYSPO010000788.1:0-2471 GCA_043722015.1 Candidatus Kuenenia sp.
TTCGCCAACGCGATACGCCGGAGTGCCGTCTTCCAGCAGCAGGAATTCAGCGGGCTCTGGAGTCTTAGGTTGTGAATCGACAAAGAATTCCGGATAGCGTTCCTCCAGAACTTCTTTGGCGGGCACCAATACCACCATTCCCGGCCGCATATTTTTAGGTTCCGGGATGCGATGCTGATTAAAGACCGCCAGCGCTGAGAAGTATTTGACTGTGCCGTAAACTCGCTTTGATATTTTTGTGTAGTTGTCCCCGTTCTGGACGACGACAGAATCAAACGTCGAGCCATCGTCCGGAGCGGACTGCGAAACGCCGTTCTGATAGTTGAATGCGGCCAGACTGAATTTTCCGTCCGAACCGGATCCCGCAGCAGTGCGAATTGAGCTGCCTGCCTTTCGCCCGCCGGGATTCTTCACGGCATTGAAACCACGTGAATCGGAATGTTGTTTCTGCCGTGCGGAATCGGCTGTTTGTTCTGAGAGCGATGGAAAGACAGGCTGAGGCTCAACCGGTTCTTCCTTCGCGGCTTTGGCCGTCGGAGCACTGTCGTCCTGCAAAAAGCCCTTGCCGAAACCCTCCGACTGTTGTGGTTCAGCCATCGCCAGCAATACCGGCTCTGGTTCCCGCTCTGGCTCTGAGGACGACGTTTCGTCAGCAGAAACATCGAAACTGATCTCGTTTGGTTCCTGCTGTGCGGCTGAAGTCTCTGTTTGTGCAACAAGAGACTCTTCTTTGATCTCCGCGAACGACTGTGTGGACTCAGGAATCGAGGATGGGGAGTCAGTCACGGTCGCCGTCTTAGTCACCGTTGGCGTCTCGGCAATGACAGTGAATTCCGATGATTCAGTTTTGTCTGGAGCTGACACTGTGAAATCCGGCACAGGACGTGGCTGGTCCACGACGAAAGCTGGCGAATCTTCGGTTGGTTCCAGTTTCGCAACCACATCGGCTGCAAACTGAGACGCGACGGGCTCATCACCTTGTTCTGCCCTCTCAGGCGGCGTGAAAGCAGGTTCGTTCAGCCTGTCAAAAGATTCCGTCACCGATCGCTTTTCCGGTGCAGGATCCGCCAGCACGACATCCGCATCAGCAAACGGTGAACCGTCACTCAGATCTGCGACATTGACGAGCGGATCGTTCGCGGCTGTCATCAATTCCTGATTGACGATTCCAACGACGGGATTGGCCTGCGACAGATCAGACGACGTGGCGCCGTTCGGTGCAATCGAAGCTTTCGTCAGGTTCTGCTGATGCAGGTCCATCTTGTGATACACAAGGAAACCGAACGCGAAGACCAGAATGGTGATCACCATGATACCCAGTCGCGCCTCATGGCTGCTGGGTTTGGCTCCGCTGGCTTTCAGGGCAGTCAACAATTGCCCTGCCACCGCGCTGCTCTCAGCTTTGCTGACCGGCTGCGTGGGTTGAGTCGAATTTCCGCCGGCGATGCTTCCAGCGGCGTTTTTGTCAGAACTTGCCATCCCTGGTGTCCTTTGAACGCATTTTTCACGATTCGGTCTTCCAGCGAATGGAATGTCAGAATGACCGCGATTCCTCCGGGATTCAAGATCGTCGGCAGGACTTCAGTCAACATCCGTTCCACATGCTGGAGTTCATCATTCGTGGCAATTCGCAGTGCCTGAAACACGCGAGTTGCCGGGTTACGACCTCCTGCAGCACGAGCAGCTCCAACTGCATCACGCACACAGGATTCCAGTTCTTCCGCCGTCGTCACCGGGTGCCCCAGTCGTCGTCGTCGGACAATTTCAGAAGCCACCTTTGCGGATGCAGGTTCTTCACCATGCGTGCGAAAGATGTTTTCCAGTTGCTTTTCTTCAAGAGTTCGCAGTAATTCTGCAGCCGGTCGCCCTTCATGCGGATGAAATCGCATGTCCAGCGGACCACCTGCGTCAAATCCAAATCCTCGTTGACGATCGGACAGTTGATCCGACGACAAACCAAGATCCAGAAGCACTCGATCGACACCGTCTATACCCAGTTGCTGCAGGATGCCGGACGCATCCGCGTAACTGGAACGCAGAAGATGACAGTTTTTGTGTTGTTCGTGTTGTAGTTTCTGCCCGGCGATTCCCAGCATCATAGGGTCGCGGTCGAGCCCGATGAGTTGCCCGGTTTCGCCAAGAGCTTTGAGTATCAGATGACTATGACCTCCTGCTCCGACCGTTCCGTCCAGCACGGTGAGGCCCGAAGTTAACTGCAACCAGTGCAGCACTTCACGAGGCATCACCGGAACATGAACCGGACGATGATCAGCAAAGGGCATAAGGTTATGGAGAGGACTGAGGAAAGGAATCAACCACGCCAAAGGAAAGGTCGTTGGCGCAGAAGTGACTGGGGGAGAGGACAGTATCGTAGGCAGGACGGAACTTTAGAGAAAGATCAGATTCATGCCGATATCATCCGACAGCCGCAGTTCTACCCGTCAAAAACCGCCAAATCTGCCGAAGAGAGT
>JAYSPO010000789.1:0-1156 GCA_043722015.1 Candidatus Kuenenia sp.
GGGGCGATGCTCAGCGGCATCACGATTGCGAATCGCTATCTGCTGAAATGAAAGGTTTTCAGTTTTCAGTTTTCAGTAGCGGGATCACAATTGCGAATGGCTATCTGCTGAAGTAGCGGAAGCGACTGACCAAGTGAATGTTTAACCCGAGCCAACGGCGAGGCGTCGTGCTGATGGAAACCTCGCCGTTGGCTCGGGTCAAACAAAATGGGCTGATACTTCAAGGAAGTTGTGGGTAATGACAATGTGTCAACGTCCGGATTTTGGCCAGACACCGGATCAAATTGCAGAATCAGGTGACTGACGTCCCCTGCACGCCGGGAAGAGTTCAATGCCATCAAACAAAGTGCTTATCATCGTCGGCGATGCGACGGAAACGCTTGACACCATGTACCCGTTCTATCGACTCATCGAATCCGGGTTTCAGCCAGTTGTCGCTGCGCCGGAGAAGCGGCGATACCAGATGGTGCTGCATGAAGTGAAGCCGGGCTGGACGATCACGAAGGAATGGGAAGGCTATTCGATCGAAGCGGACATCGCATTCGAAGACATTGCCGAAGACGAATACGCCGGGATCTTTTTCTCAGGCGGACGGGCTCCGGAATACATTCGCTACGACAAAGATCTGGTGCGCATCACCCGGCATTTCTTCGCGGCCAACAAGCCCATCGCCAGTGTCTGCCATGGCGTGGAAATCCCCGCCTATGCCGACTGTGTCAGAGGACGACGTATGGCAACCGTGCCCAAGTGCCGTTTTGACCTGGAAGTCTGCGGCGGTATTTTTGTCAACGACCCCTGCGTGATTGACAGCAACCTGGTCAGCGGTCGCACGTTTCACGACAATGGTCACTTCGTTGCCCCCTGGATTCAGCTGCTTGAAACTGCCCGCAAACGGGGCGACTAGCCGGCCTTTTGCGGAATATTCACGCCCGCATTCAATGCTGATCTCTAGTGCCACGACGCCCATCAACCATTGAATTGAGTCGAGAATCGCGGGCTGAATCTGAAGGATTTGGCCTGAACTTGTCGTCGAAATCAGTTAACGTTAGATGAGGGCCACTCGCTGATTTTGATCCTGATTTTCATTTGGGAGTACAAGTCGCTGTGAAGAAGAAATTCCGGAACCGAGCTTTCACTTTGATCGAACTGTTGGTGG
>JAYSPO010000790.1:0-1275 GCA_043722015.1 Candidatus Kuenenia sp.
GCGGCGATGTTTCAGCAGGCTGTGGGCGATGCTGCTGGCCTCGTGGCACGCGAGCCGCAGACATTGGTGCTGTTCGGCGTGGAACCTGCCTACCCGGCGACCAGCTTTGGCTACATCCGGCGCGGTACGCCGTTGGCGACAGGTGTCTGTCCGAACTTCCGCGTGCAAAGCTTTCAGGAGAAGCCGAACCTGCCGACTGCGGAGCAGTATTTGGCAACGGGTGAGTATTACTGGAACTGCGGAATTTTCGTCTGGCGAGCACAGGCGATCCTCGACGCGTTGACGGAGTTCGCTCCGGAGATTGCTGTGCGGTTGGAGACACTCCGCCAGAGCATTGGTTCATCCGATTGGTCCCAGCGACTCGAAACCGAATTCCCGAGAATGCCGTCAATCTCCATCGACTACGCGGTGCTCGAGAAGGCTGGGCAGGTCAGTGTCCTCGAAGCGCCGTTCGACTGGGATGATGTCGGTAGCTGGCACGCTCTACCGCGGCTAATGTCTCCGGACAGCCAGGGCAACACACTGGACGGTCTCGTTTGTGCCGTCGATACCGCAGGCTGTATCGTGCGGACCACCAGCCAACATCTGATTGCCACCATTGGCGTCACGGATCTGATCATTGTGCATACACCGACGGCCACCCTCATCGCCGATAAGCGTGATGAGGGTTCGCTCAAACAGCTCATCAAAGAACTCGAACAACGCAATCTGCATGATTATCTGTAGGGGGATCCGTTTCGGAAAAACCACTCGAACGATCCGTAACGTGTGTTGAAAAGTGCCTGCCGTCTCGTCCGCCTGGGATGAGTCGATCTCCCCAAAATCCGCTGTTACAGATCACGCATTTCTCGCTGTCCGAGCTGCGGGCTTCCCGCTAACTCCAACCATCGGCCCCGCAGTCAATTTGTTTTCCGATGCATGACGGAATTGTCAAAACGACTAAGTTTCGTACATGGCGGGCCTAATCGAATGTCAAACAAATCTGACGAAGTGGTTGACTTTCATTCCCTATTTTGGGTATACGATGCGGCATGGCAACACAACCCGAAACGGAAATGACAACATCAGCAATGCAGAATTAGCCGCTGCGAGAGATCTGGATTTTGAGATGTTGCCGAATGAGAAAGAACGTGCAGAGGATACCTTAGTTATACCTCACGCGGCCCAAAGTGAGACATTTCTCACACGCTGGTCTTGGTGAGCCGGGTGGCGTCAGCGGTCTTGGTGAGCCGGGTGGCGTCAGCCCCCGGAATCGAGCGACGAAAAGTCCGGGGG
>JAYSPO010000791.1:0-5056 GCA_043722015.1 Candidatus Kuenenia sp.
CTGACAACGTTCGATACGAAGGAATGAAGGTTCCTGCAAACCCTGATCGGAAGATCCCCAAACTGAACCTGAACGGCTCCAAATTGAGCTACGAGCGGAAGAAGCGTTGGTTTTTGTCAGAAAACTGCCGCCTGAAACTACCTTTCCAGCCAGCACATATTCTGGTTTCTTTGGACTTTGTTCTTCCTGCTGCGACAAATCCGCCATCAGCAAGCCTGACAAGCGACCTGTATGTTGCTGAACTTTGTTTGAATGGCGGTTCAGATTCGGGTTGAGCGATCCATCAATTCACTGCCGGAGCAGAAGTCAGGGTTTATCCGTCCAACGTTTGTTGGATCCTTCGATTCTCAACAATTCGCTGAGTTCCGCTCCATCACGCACGACCACATATGCATCCGCGCCAGGCACACTGTCCCATTCCAGCGTGGCCAGGCCGTTCGTGATCAGTGGCTCCGATAACTCGCTGCGATCTCCCTGTGGGCCAATTGCCGTGATTGAATAGCGATGATGGCGTGAAAGCGATCGTCAAACGGATCGTCAATTTCCGTCTTGATCAGCCGACTGCGGACCCACATTCCGGCAACGCCCGGTTTCCCATCGGGTCCAGCAGCCAGAGAACGGATCACAGCTCCTCGAGGAATCTGATGCTGTTCAAAGCCCTTTTCCCACGGTTCGCCCGTATCTGACACGACCAGTTCCTCGCGAACAATCAGTCGATCGACTGTCAGCTCTCCTACGGATTCCTGATCCGCCGCGAGCAATTGATCAATCCCCCGCCGTTCGGCTATTTTTGTCATCGCCAGAGTCGTTGCCACTGAGACAGCAACCGTCAGCAGAAAGTCTTTACTTTTCATCACAGAGTTCCATGCAGATTGAGGGGACGTCAATCCTCTGATTGCATTGTCAGAAATGCTCGGCGATCGGCTGGCTTAGGTGTCCAAAGTGGACGGGACGATGAGCAGATGTAAACAACGGCCTTGATCGATGTCTGACTCAATACGATCCCCGAATGCAACCGTTGCCAGGAATCGATAATCGTTACCGTGCCTCCGCACTCAGGTTGTGATCTTCAATCTTCTTGTGCAACGTGTTGCGGTTGATGCCCAGGCGTGTGGCGGTTCTGGTCTGCACGCCCTGACTCTGACGCAGCACCTGCAGGATCAGTTCTTTTTCGACAACATTCATCACTTCGTTGTATGCATCAACACTTTCATCGCCAAGTTGAGCAAGACGACGACTGACCAGATCTGTGCATAGTGATTCAAGATCCTCGGAGGCACGGCGTCCGATACGAACAGGTGCCAGTCCTCGAACATGCGGCGGCAGCAGGTCAGCCGTAATTTCATTGCTGGTAGAGAGCACCAGCGCTCGTTCAATGTAGTTCTGAAGTTCCCGGACGTTTCCCGGCCAGTCATACTGCTGCAGAAATCGCAGCGTGTCAGGAGCCATACGTGGCGCGGGATATCCGTTTGCCAAAGCGTACCGTCGCATAAAGAAATTTACCAGGTCTCCAATGTCGCTGCCACGTTCCCGCAATGCCGGCAGAAAAATCGGTATCACATTGAGTCGGTAGAACAAGTCTTCGCGAAAACGGCCGGCCACGATCTCATCCTGCAGATCCACGTTCGTCGCCGCGATGACTCGCACATCCACGCGAATGGTTTTCGTATCGCCCACACGTTCAAATTCATGTTCCTGAAGTACTCGCAGCAGCTTCACCTGAAGTTGATAACTGACGCTGTTGATTTCGTCCAGGAAAATAGATCCGCCATGAGCCGCCTCAAATCGTCCAGTACGATTTTCAATCGCACTTGTAAAGGCTCCTTTGGCGTGACCGAACAGTTCACTTTCCAGCAGACTTTCTGACAATGCGCCGCAATTCACTCGGATAAACGGACCAGTCGCCCGAGGACTCAATTCATGCAGCGCCCGAGCGATCAGTTCCTTTCCCGTGCCTGTTTCACCAGTCAACAACACCGTGGCCGAAGTTTTCGCGACCTTCCGGGTCATCCGATAAACATCAAGCATCGGCGGACTACTGCCAATCAAACCGCTGATCAGCCTAGTTTCAGAATCAGACATAGTGATTAACACGATACGAAAGGTCTGAAAAGCCCAGATTGCGTGCACTTACACGAGTGTTGCTTAATTATGAGGCGTGGCTTGTCGAGCAATGAAAGCAGATTGACTCTTTTTTTTTGATTCTACAACACAACTCCCGAGTTTGCACCAGCTTGTTGCGCGATTCTTAAACGTGAGCGTGAAATCTGTGCGATTTATTTTGGACGAACGACTGCGGGCAACATATCGTTCCGGAATGTTGGCCTCGTAGATTCCTGGTGAAAATGCCAGACTTGGAGACAGTCGTTTTGTTCATCGATGTCGGCGTTTTCGTTTAACGGCGAGCCGCAAGCGGAGGAGGAACCTGGCACCGACGCCTGCCTTTCCTGAATGCGTGCGGGCAGGTGCGAGTAATCCCGCCGCTGTGGTGCCGGACTTCCGGGCTGCCGTCCGCGCTCCTTCTTATGGGTTTTCTGCTCCAGTGGATCATCGAGCCGATTCGTACGATCGCTGGCTGACTGTTTTTCCGTTTTCTTATCGAAGCGTTCAGCTTTAAGCTGTCGGATCTGAGCCTTCGCCTCTTCCAATTCCGACGGGAACCCGCAAACTCCTGCGAAGATGGGTTGCCAACTTACGTGAACTGTGCGGGGATTGCTGCTACGCTGCGGTCTGTTATGGCGTAGCGCACGTCTGGCGACAACTCAGATAGCCGCACGTCAGTGAACTTGCCGTTTATGTAGGTGCAGGCAGCGTGGGGTGCGCAGCGTGTGGACTCGTCAGATTCCGTTCCGGGTGGATATTGCCGGCGTGATCGAGATCATGGGATCGTCGCTGTACAGCCGCGTGGACACGCCGATTCGGGAGCTGATTCAGAATTCCCACGACGCCATTATGCGCCGCCGCAGTCGCGATCTGGCATTTCATGGCCGAATCGATATTCAGCAGAACGCCGGCGATGGGACGTTGACCTTTTCCGATGACGGAATCGGCCTGAACGCCGACGATGCCGAGCAGTTTCTGGGAACGCTGGGAATCGGCATCACCGGATTGCTCAAAGGCCGGGGCACCAATGAACAGCGCGACGCCATCAACGGCGACGGGGACCATCTGATTGGTCAGTTCGGTATCGGACTCTTCAGCGCCTTTATGCTGGCCGATCGGCTCGTCGTGGAAAGTCGTCGCGAAGACTGGGCCGAAGGCATTCGCTGGGAAGCGGGGCCGGGGACGAGTATCACGTTGTCGTCCAGCGATCGCATAGAAGTCGGCACGTCTGTGCGGCTGTATCTGAAACCGCAGTTTCGCGTCATGTCGGAATCAGCGGAACCACTTGAGGCTGCGATTCGAGAATACGCAGACTTCCTCACCGTGCCCATTCATCTCAACGGCAGCGCGGCGCGGGTGAATGTGATTCATGTGGCTTGGTTTGAGCCGACCCCGGATCCGGAGGCACTGGAACTGGAACTCGCGAACTACTTCAGCGAATCGCCGCTGGATGTGATTCCGATCCGGGTCGAAAAGCCAGCCTCCATCGCCGGAGCGTTGTACATTTCTCCGCAGCGAACACCAGGCTTTGCAGATGACTCAACGGTCGCCGTCACGGTGCGGCGCATGGTGATCTCGCGGCGTGTGCGTGACCTGCTGCCGCCGTGGGCGACGTTTCTGCGCGGCGTGCTTGAACTGGAAGACTGCTCGCCGACAGCCAGCCGCGAAGACCTTGTCCGCGATGACCGCTTTCAGATTGTGCGTTCGACGCTGAATGAATTCCTCTTTATGCATCTGGAGACGATGGCGGATGAGGAACCTTCGCGATTGGAAGCGATCGTCAATTGGCATCGCTATCTGCTGGCCGGAGCGGCCCTGGCAGAACCTCGCCTGCGCGAGTTGCTGGCAAAGGTGTATCGCTTCCGGACGTCGCGCGGAGCGCTGCTGTTTGATGAACTGCTGAAAAAAAGCATGGCCGATGGGTTGCACGAATCGAATGCGGAGTTTGTCATCTGGTACAACGCCGATCGACGTCAGGAACGATATCTGGATGATGTCTTTGCATCGAATCCTGTGCCGTGCGTGCATGTGTTTCGCAGCTTTGAGGAGAACCTGCTGGCAGCGATGATTTCCGATCATCCGGAACGGGAAATCGATCTCCGCCCGGCAACGCCTTCGTCTGCCAACTTTGCCGATTCTGTCATGGGCATGAATGAACTGGAAGATGTGCCACCAACATGGGCAGATTTTTTTCGGTCCACAAAGGCGCGCGTGCTGATGGCATCGTTTGACAAGAGCCTGCCGGTGGTCGCCTTCCTGAATGAACGCTACGAACTCGCGCAGACATTTGAAGATTTGCGCCGGGATGGAGACATTCCGAAGGGCTTTCAACGCTTGATTGACGCGCACTTTCGCCAGGCACCGACCGGACAGAACGAAGTCATTCTCAATCGGGAACACCGTCTCGTGCAGCGAGCCTTGAGTCAGGGAATTCGCAGTCCGCTGGCCAGCGTGCTGCGTTTGCTTGTGACAAATGCCCTGAATTCAGCCGGTGCCGGACGTGGGAAAGAAGCGGCGGATATTCAGATGGAAGATCTGGACTGGATCGCCGATGCGCTGTGGGGAAATGACCAATGACGAATGTGAAATGACCAATGAATCGCAAAGAACTGAATCTGTAGGGTGTGTGCAGCGGAGCGAAACACACCAATCGGACAGCGCATGAAAATGGTGTGTTCCGCTGTCGCTGCACACACCCTGCGGAACATTGGTCATTTGAAATTGGACATTGGGATTTGGGAGTCTTGATTATGGCATCCAGTGACGAATCACAAATCGATCAACAACTCCAGGATCTTCAGGAACGTGCGGGGGAGCTGATTCCCAAATGTCAGTTTTCCAGTTCTTCCCGACTGTACGGAGAACTGCGTCGACGCGGGAGAGTCGAGCACCGCGCTCACGCCTATGTGCTGGGCACGTTTTTCCAGATGGATCAGGCACAGTATCTGTTCGA
>JAYSPO010000792.1:0-5534 GCA_043722015.1 Candidatus Kuenenia sp.
AAAGATGTCCGGGCCGATCGCTTCAGCTCCGCCGATCACCAGCCGACGTTCGGAGTCCCGCGATTCTTCTCCGCCATGCAGATGACAGTGCCCCAATGCGATCAATGCCGCCTCTGGATTGAGTTCCGCTCGGAGTGCGACCGCCGCAGTCGTGGTGCGCCGATAGAGTTCTCGAATACCGTCCAGATACGGATCTGCTGCGTTGTTCACCAGCGGAACATCAGACGGACGCAGAAAAGGGACGGCCATGGCGATCGCCTGCACGCGACCGGCATGATCCGTCAGTGGAACAAGAAACTTTGCCAGATCGATGTTGCCCTCAGCGTCCTGACCCACGGTGCCAACAACCGAAGTATTCAGTGAATCCAGCACTCCAGCCGGAGCTTCCAGACGCGCGCCCGCATCGTGATTGCCGGCGGTCAACACGATTTGCAGTCCAGGCAGCGCTGCATGTGCGTCGGCCAGAAAATTGTAGAATCGCTTCTGGGCCACTGCCGAGGGATTGATCGTATCGAACACATCGCCCGCGACGATCAAAGCATCGGGCCGTTGAGAGCTGATTTCGGCCAGCAGCCAGTCCAGAAAACAGCGATGCTCGTAGTCTCGATCGAACCCGCAAAGCGACTGCCCCAGATGCCAGTCTGCGGTATGAAAAACTGTCAACATGATCGATCCCAGTGTCCACGAATTTCGGGCATTTTGCAGTAATGCTTTTCCGAGCCAAAAGGCCCATAATGTGATAGCCCAAGGCAACGCCCTGGGACAACTGGAGTTCACCCACGAAATTCGTGGCAACTCGGCACCTGTCTGGCGTCGCCCACGATAGTCACCGCTTCGCAGATGCTCTCCGCAGACGCATAGCCGTGGCCGCGAAACCGGAGGATACCGTTGTGGTCGTAAACACACGTCAAGCACAGATATGTCGATCCAATAGATCGCCACGTCTCACCGTCTTCGTCGCAAATGTATGCTAGCGATGCTGGTATTGTCTCGTTTGGCAGGGATTTTTGAAGTTCAACCATTTGCCTGGTTGAAACCCACACCAATTGCAAGTCCGGGAGATCGGTTAACGCCCCGATCGCTTGGCTGAACGACACTTCCTCAGGTTCGCGATCGAAGTGATCATATTGTATCACAACAATCGTGAGTCCCTTCGATGACGCGATGGAAGGAACCGATTGGAGCATCGCAGACTTTTCGATCAGATCCGTAAGTTGAGTGTCCGCGCCGACGCTCGAATAAAATGCGAGTTTCTTTCGTCCATATTCTGCCACGCTTTCAAAGTTCGTAAACGGTTCATCGCCGGATTCTGAGATAACTCGCGTAGCTAAAATGGTCGCGTCGCGCCGTTGAACACGGATATCCAACTGGGACAGCAGCTCAACAACGTCATCGGAGAAACACCATTCGATGTCGGACAAAAACTCTGAATCCATCGGGATCTGATTGTTCTGAACGTACCATGCTGCCTCACATTGCTTAAATGCGAATATGGCCTTCGCCAAGGTTGCCTTGCTTCGTAGATTCTGATTCTGAGTGGTTTTACATGAGTCAAGCAAAGACAAGGCTTCGGGAAAGAGGCAATGCGAAGCAAGTCGGACCAGTAACGAACAACCGGAGTCTGACAATTCAGGCGATACTTTGAAAACGGAGAAAAGACGACGCAGAATTACTGGGTGTTGCCGTATCTGCACAGCAAACGCAAGTTCCTTCTCTTCATCGGAGAAGAACGCATCCAATTCTAATGCCGCATTAACACTTTTGCCCGGTACCTCAAACTCATCCAATAATCGCGTAAGTTCGTCAACGATTGACTGCGAAGCCGCACCCTCCAGCAACGCAGCAAGTGTCCCTGGATTGCTGGTTTCACTATCGCGGTTCGGTGTGTCTTCATCTCCACATCCACCCGCGAAGTTGACTCCGCTCAAACCAAAAGCAAAACGAGTAACTTTTCCGATCAAACCAAGAGCAAAACGAGTAACTTTTCCGAGTTTCACCTCCGATTCCTCCGCGTCTTTTGCTTGATGCTTCTGAAGATCTTTCATCGTTGTATGCTCCTTTGACTTGGTTCAAATCAACTGGCATCGACGATTATTTGATTCGATCCGGCGTGACGGAGCAACTACGTCGCTGGCCTCAACGCCAGCAGCTTCGCCAACGCTTCAGCAAACTGAGTCAGCGATTCTGCTGATGGCAGATTGATCTTCAGGGACTTCTGGCCCTTGTCGTCCGTTTCTGCCGCCTCCGTCAGTTGCTGGCGAAGTTGAGTGACGGTTTCCGTGGACGGCGCGGTGCCGGAGTCCGGGAGCATCTGGGACAGGAAACCAAACGCAGCCGTGAGCAACTGACCTCCGGCATCGGCCATTTTCTCGCGGCGAGCGACCAGACGAATCGCCTCCGCTTCCTTCTCACGCTTTTGGCTTTCGTCCAGATGACCTTCCGGAATCGCTCCCAGCAGAATCTCAAGACGCGCCTTGAGTTGCTCCATTCCGCTTTGCAGATTTACCTCGCAGATCTCCGATTCGTAATCCAGAGCAGCCATGGCCAGTTCTTTCTTCTGGCCAATCGTCGTCAGCAATTGCTCTTCCAGCGTGTCCTCCGTCACAAGAATATACACATTCACCGGTCGCTTCTGCCCCATCCGGTGCGCTCGTGCGATGCGCTGCTCAAGCACAGCAGGATTCCACGGCAGATCGACGTTGATCACGGTGTCGGCGGCCTGCAGATTGAGTCCCGTGCTGCCGGCATTCGTTGACAGGAACACTTTACATTTCGGGTTATTCTGGAATTCGTTGACAATCTGTTGCCGTTTCTTCTGCGGGACTTTGCCATCCAGTCGCACAAACGGAACCTTGCGTTTTTTCAGCAGCGGCTCGATCAGATCCAGCATCCGCGTCCATTCGGAAAACAGCACCGCCTTGTGATCGCCTTCGACAAACAGCTGTTCGAAAAGCTCATCCAGTGTCTGCAATTTTGTCGAATATCCCGGACCCTGCTTATCGACCAAAAACGTGCTGTCCGCCGCCATACGGCACATCATCAGCGCCTGCCGCAGTTGAAGCAGATCCATTTCTGTGATATAGGCCTTCCGCGTGATCGATGCCACGATTCTTGCATGCGCACCATGCAGCGCGCGCTGTTCGTCGGTCGGCGGGATGTGAATGATTTCCGTATTCCGCGGCGGAAGATCTTTCATCACCATGTCCCGCGTGCGGCGCAACAACACGGGTCTCAATTGCTTCCGCAGTTCGTCAAGGTTCTTGTAGCCCAGCACATACCCTTTTTCATCGGTGATCCGAAAACGATTGAAGAAGCGAAAGCCCGGCCCCAGATGCCGACCGTCCACAAATTGTACCACTGAGTACAATTCGTCCAGTCTGTTTTCGAGGGGCGTGCCTGACAGCACGAGCGCAAACTGTGACTTGAGACTCTTCACGATGCGTGTCGTCTGAGCTTCCCAGTTCTTGATCCGCTGACCTTCGTCCAGGATGATCAGATCCCACTTCGCGGCTTCGATCGGCATGATGTCGCGAAGGACCTGTTCGTAATTGCAGATCGTGAAGAAGGCACCGTCTTTGTATTGGGCGGCTCGTTCGTCTGGTTTCCCCATCACGAGTTGCGACGTGCGATCGGAGAACCGCTGAATCTCATTTCGCCATTGCGACTTGAGCGACGTCGGGCAGATCACAAGAACTCGCGAAATTCCCGCCTCGCGGGCCAGCAGTTCAGCCACGCCGACGCCCTGAATGGTTTTGCCGAGCCCCATATCATCAGCCAGAATCGCCCGACCGGCCCCAGTCGCAAAGGCAACGCCATCCATCTGATATGGCAGCAGTTCGATTTTAAGCAGTGTCTTGCGCAGCGCGTGCTGTTTCGGGTCTTTGCGAATCTCTTCGACCAGATTGCTGATGCGCTGCCGATGCAGTTGCTGCTGGATGAATTCTTCAGCGTCCGGATAAACGACGACAGACTCTCCGAGCCCTTCCAGTTTGTCGATACGGCGAATCAGATCATTGATGTCTGAAATATCGACATTCTGAATCGGGCCGATAATCCTCGCAGCAGACTGACTCGGACGATCCGGCGTGCCCAGCCGCAGTGCCAGGTCGATTCCGTATTTCAGGTAAACGCTGGTTTCTTTCTGCTTCGGCTTCTTCCTGAACGCCGCCGGATCAAACCGCCGACGGACTTTCTGCAGCGTGTGCAGGATATGTTTACAGGTCCCGAGCGTGTTGCTGCGATAATCCGGGCACGTGCAGTACGAGTCGCCGGGTTCGGAACCGCGGAGTGCGACTCGATATGTTTTGCCACTGAGTTTGCTGGTGACAACGTAATCCTGCCACGGCGTCTTGCTGTCTTTCCCAGCGGCTTCGACCGTAAACTTTTCGTCCTTCGCCCGCTGCTGCCGTTCGCTCAGCGCGCGTTCGATGAGTTGTTGCTCATCGAGCGGTTCAACCGCTTCGCGTTCTACGGGCGGCTTCGCCAGGCCGAGCGAAGATTTGGAATCCAGAATGAACGACAACGCAGCTCCCAGATGATCGCACGGAGCATCGCAGCTGTCGCAGTTCAGGAGCATCCGCTTGACCTGATCCTGACGCATCGTGATGGTGACGATGACATCTTCGCCCGGCAATGAAAGTCGAAACAGGTCGCCGTCGAGGTACACCTGTTCTTCCAGATTTTCAACGGCGATTTTTCCGCCCGCATACAGCAGCTTCTTGCCCTCAATCGGACCGCCGAGCAGTTCACAGGCTTGGGTAAAAGTGAGACGTGAAAGGCGATCTTTCAGCGTAAGATCTTTAGACTTCTTAACCTGAGTAGCCATCGTGTCGCTCCGTCTGTGTGTCCCGGGAAATGTCTCATGCCAAACCGACGCAGAACTTTATCGCAACGAAGTTCGTCTGGCGAGCGAACAGCGAATCTTGTTCTCCGACGGGTGCAGTCGCCGATTTCGGTAGGTCCTGCTTGCCGAGCAGGACTTCGCGGCCACGCCGCGACCAGCGACGAATCGGTTTTACATATTCCCACGAATATCGGCAAAGGCGATGCCGATCACGTACGCGAGCTGACGCTGCGAACCCTTAGAAAACGAACCAATCAGATCAAAGTAGAACTAGCCCGATTTGAGAGCCGTACCTGCGTGCCATATCGAAATGCCTGAATGCTCGATTGCCATCGGATCATCCCGTTATCCGTCATACAAGAAAATCAGAGCGGCGAATCCAGCTCAGGTCGAGTCTCGATCCAGCAGGCGGGTGCAGACTTGCAAGAAAAATCACGGCGACAATTTTGCGATCTTTGCGTTGTTTTGCGGCTAAAAACTGTGGCTGCTTGGCGTGTTTTGAAATCATGAATGGCCACGAAAGATCGCAAAGAACGCAAAAGGAAGCACAGTTTTTTACCACGGAGGACCCAGCGCGGGCTTCGCGCGCAAGCCATGTTTGAAGTCGAAACTCAGGAAGATTTGCGACGGGAAAATAATAAGCAGAAAAATTGATAGCAGAAAAATGTCGGCATTCTGCATCTTGCATTCT
>JAYSPO010000793.1:0-1562 GCA_043722015.1 Candidatus Kuenenia sp.
GCTGCCAGAATCGGCATCACAAGCCTTCCGAGTTCCGATGGCTGCAATGAAAGCCCCGAAAAACGCAGCCAGCGTTGAGCTCCGTTGACACGACTTCCGATGCCTGGCACAAGCAGCATGATCAGCAGAATCAACAACGCGACGTATAGCCGGACGGCGTGCCGCTGTAGCCATTCCGCCGAAATGTTGGACGCAACCCAGGCACAGACCAATGACAAAGCCAGATACGCCAGATGGCGGCCAAGAAACACCGAATCCTGTTCGCTGGGACGCGATGTCAGGCTCGCGCTCTGCACCATCTGCACGCCGACACAGATCAGAATGCCCACCAGACAGACCAGCAGATGCTGCATCCTGGTGCGATCATTGATCGCGGAACGAAGTCGTCCTGCCAAAGTATTTTGCTCAGGATTGAAATCCGTGGCGTTGTTCATAACTTGTGATCAAAGTCGATTGCGAAAGTAGTATGCAATTGCGTACGCTTCCCCCGCCGAGGGAACGGCCAGTCGTTTTACGGCTGCCGGACAAGGACGTCCACTTTTCTTATTCGGCATTTGAACAGGATGATATCGATTCCCAGCATGGATCGATCACTGTGGCAGTCGAGTCGCGTGACGGTTGAGCCGCATGCCGACTGAATGGTGTGGGTAAGGAGTACGGTTGATAACGATTTCGCCGTGATCTTCCTGTCAGCTACCCGACGAAAATGAGAATCCCCTGATGTGCGCTCAACTTTTCTACCCATCGCGCGTTGTTTGTCTTGTCGTTGTCCTCGCAGGAATCGCGTTGCGACATGATGCCGTCGCTGACGAGGCCTGGGGGACACTCAAAGGGCGTATTGTCTATAGTGAAGACGCACCGGCGGCAGAAAAGATCGACGTCGAACGCGACCCTGAAGTCTGCGGAATTGTCGGGCTGGTCGAAGAATCCCTTGTTGTCCACAAAGAGAACCGCGGCATCCGCTACGTTGCTATCTGGCTGGAAACCCGCGACGAGATCCCCGTGCATCCGGATCTTAGACAACTGCCACAGAAAGCTCCGGCCATTGACAACCGCGACTGCCGTTTCGAGCCACGTATGCTGGCTGTGCGCACAGGACAGATTTTTGAACTGAAGAATTCCGATCCGGTGGCTCACAACGCCGCCGTGTACGCCCGTCGAAACACGCCGTTCAGCGAAATTATCCCGGTGAATCAGCCACTTCAGAAGAAGTTCGCCAAATTCGAAACACTGCCTGTGCGAGTCGATTGTTCGATTCACGCATGGATGAAAGCATGGCTGATCGTAACCGACCATCCGTACGTTGCGGTCACTAACGAAAACGGCAGCTTTGAAATCAGAAATGTGCCCGCTGGCGAATGGAAATTCCGTTTCTGGCAGGAGCGGTCCGGCTACCTGCAGACTCTGATCACCGAAGGCAAACCTGCCCCGCTCGAAAAAGGCAACTGGTTGTTGAGCATCACCGCCGACAAAACGCTGGATCTCGGCGAGCTCATCGCCCCGGCCGAACAGTTTGTGGTCAAGAAAAAGTAACAGGGCGGTGCCGCACTGCTCTGCAAACA
>JAYSPO010000794.1:0-1051 GCA_043722015.1 Candidatus Kuenenia sp.
CTTGTCGGCCATCGGAGAATCATCTGCCGTGCCCGCAAAACTGAGGCTATCCATCGGCTTCGCTTCTTTCCCGAGTCGTTCGCCATCAATCTCGTTTCCAGCGGCCCTGGCACCAGCCTTATCATTCGAGGAATCGGCAACTGGCTCGTTGCGATTGAGAGATTGCAGTTGACCCTGCTTCTGCTGCAGATCAGGAAGCTGAGAAGGCAAATCACTCATTGCGAGTTCGAGAGAAGTCTCGCCGATAACCTCCTCATTATTTTCAATGATGATCCGTGGTGTGGTCATCTCTATTCCACCACTGATCGGCGCATTCTCGCCTGGCGACGGTGTGTTGATGGTACCGAGAAAAAACGAATCCCCTTCCGGTGCACCAGCTCTTAGTCGTACTGTTCCTGCCGGAGCTGAATCGCTGACGTCATCCCAGCTATCGACTGAATCTGGAAAAGCCACCTCGCCCTTTTCCGGCGCCGCCGGTTTGGAGTCCGCCAGACCTTGGCGATCGTCATTTCCCAATCGTCTGAAGGCAAAACCGGCGCTATTCCCGGCGATGAGCACATTTGGATCAACTGCTGCTGGCGGCGACACAGTTGCGACGTCAAAATCGGCAGTGGAACGCCCTTCTGTCTCCAGCGTACGAGCTCCGTGCTGAGCGACGGTTTCTTCTGGCACCACTAAGCCTTGATTGGCTGCGATCGCCTGGATGTCGTCCACCTGGTCAACATTGGTCGATACCGTCGCCCCGCTATTCAGCGTGCCCTGAATCGCCGACAAGGCCGTTTCTGAACTCTTCGTGTAGTCCACGTCGACTACATACAGCGGCACATCTGCATCGGCACTTCCTGGTTCGCGTTCAAAACTCGTGCCCCTCCCGTCCGACAGAGTCACAACGTGCTGCGACATCCCGGGCGCGCGGGATTCGATGCCACGACCACGACCAGCGGAAACCGGAACCGAGTTTGCACGACCCCATAGTACGGAGTTCGCGTCCCTTTTCGCCATCTCGTAAAAATACTCCGAACTGGATCGTTCATCCGAGTGGAATGACTGC
>JAYSPO010000795.1:0-1150 GCA_043722015.1 Candidatus Kuenenia sp.
GCGCTGCGCGATCAGGGTAAGTGCATCATTTTTTCCACACATATCATGCGTGAAGTCGAAAAGTTGTGCGATCGGATTGCTGTGATTCACTGCGGTAAGATTCTGGCCGAAGGCACACTGCCCGAACTGGCGGATCGTTATCAGCAGCCAGACGTGGAAGAGTTATTCTTCGATCTGGTTCAGCGCCGCGAAGATGAAGTTGCGGCAGAACGGAAGCGCGCGGGTTCTGAGGTGCAGTCGTGAGCTGGAAAAACGTCAGACTGATCTTCATGCGTGAGGTGCGTGACCAGTTGCGAGACCGACGCACACTGTTCATGATCACAGTTCTGCCCGTCCTGCTGTATCCGATGCTGGGGCTGGGCGTTGTCCAGATGATGCTCACGTTCAGTGAACAACAACGCGTCGTCGTGATTCTGAACGCCGCCGACCTGCCGGAAGCCCCCGCACTGCTCGATGACACCGGGATTCACGCGGACTGGTACGACAACGGCAAAAACGAAACGTCGCGGCTGCGGATTCTCGCCGAACGAGCGCGCGGGGTGACTCCCGATGCGCCAGCTCATGCGACCGAAATCGAATCCCGTACGGGCGAAGATCGTCCTCGTCGGCATGGTGAAAAGACCGACGTAGAACTGCTTGCCGCCGCGCACGGTCTTGCTGAACAGATCGCAGAGCTGCAATCCCTCGCAGACCCCGCACCGATCACCGAAAATGCCACGTTCAGTGAAGTTGCCATCCAGCGGAAGCGATCCGCGCTGCAGGATCTGATCAGCGAAAGATTTGGCGAAAGTGGATTTCAGGTGCTGGTTATCGTGCCGCAGGGTTACGGCGACGCCATGAAATCCATGCAGGACCAGATCAAGGCGCGATCTGAAGGTACGGAAACCGGCGACACGCAAATTGTCAGCGTACCTCCGCTGACCATCGTTCGCAACAGCGCGGATGATAAGTCCAGCGTGGCGTTTGCTCGAGTTCAAAAAGCTCTGGCCAACTGGGAGGATGCCGTTCGCCGACACAGCTTCGAAAGCGCTTCGTTACCGGTTGAACTCGAACATCCCGCTCGGCTGACGTATGTCGAAATCGCGGGCGAAGAACAAGTCGCTGCCAGCGTGTGGAGCAAGATGTTTCCGGCATTGCTGGTCATCATGGC
>JAYSPO010000796.1:0-4174 GCA_043722015.1 Candidatus Kuenenia sp.
GTTCGTAGTCCCGGCTTCAGCCGGAATTCGCTGGCGGTTCCGGCAAAAAAACCGCCTGAAGGCGGAACTACAAACTTAAATCAACACCCCGCTAGCCGCGGGTGAATCACCTGCAAAAACCGGCGGCTAGCGCCTTGCCGCTCACAATAATCGAGGTATTTGAAAACCGCACTAGCGCGACTTTCGAGTTAAGCGCCAGACATCAGGTTGCATATTGTTTCCTGCGATCATCCACAACGAACCGTTGTGGACCACCAGGCTCGCCGCATGTCGCGGCTTCCAGGGTGTGTCGGGGAGTTCGGTCCATTTGACGCCATCGGCCGAGTACCACACGTCGTTGCGGTTGCCGCCTTTCTCATGATATCCCTCCATCACCCAGAGCTGATTGTCCCACACGGCGACATCATGGTACTGCCGCGGATGCCAGGGGGCCTCAGCCGTGTGTCGGGTCCATTCGATTCCGTCGGCTGAACTCCAGACATCATTATGGAATTTGCGTTGTGGTGTCGTCGGAGTATCGTAGGTCCCGCCGCCGAGGATCCAGATGCGGCCGTTCATCACGGCGCTGCCACCAATCATTCCGCGTGCGGACCAGCATGGTTCGCGGGGCGTAATCTCCTGCCACTCAACCCCGTCCGTCGATGTCCAGGCATCGCAATAGAATTTCTCAGCCCCACCTGCAAAGGCTGGCATCGACTGACCACCAATCACCCACAGCTTGTCGTCATGAACGACAGTGTAATGCAGGACGCGTGGTGCCCAGGGAACATCTTTTCCTTTGTTGACGTAGGTCCATGTCGCCCCGTCGATGGAGTTCCAGACATCGTTTTGATAGTGCTTCTGGTTGCAGTCTCCGCCGATGATCCACATCCTGTCACGGTAAACTGCGTAGCCCGCCGTATGACGTCCCTCCCAGTCGCTCGCAGGATCGAACGCACGATCCTTGAATGTGTTCGGTTTGATCAGCGACCATTTCGCCCCGTCTGCTGAGGACCAGACTTCGTTGTTACAGATCATGGGGAAAAACTCCCGCAGCACCGGATCGGGATTCCACCCGCCGAGCAGCCACAATTTCCCCTGATAGCTGAGAAGGCCAGCTCCATCACGCGCCGCCCAGGGCGCTGTCATCGTGATCGGCTGCCATTCGTACTCGGGAATCTCAGCAGCCTGAATGTCGATTACAAGTGCGACCGACATAAACAGACCGAGGGTCAGACGCGACAGGCAGCGAAACATCATCAGCATGTTCTTTCCTTATCACAAGCGCGGAAGCGAGATTTCTTGAGCATCGTACACGGTACGCGACGCAGGGCAACCGGAATCAAACTTCGTCAAGCCAGGTGCGTTGACAGGAATGCGAGTCGGCGGAGCGACATCGCCTACGTAGCTCAGTCGCTCCGCCGACTGAGATTCCCCGGCATCAGCATGGCGACACCATCAACGGTCGCTTAAGGACACTATGATGTGACTCCGCACTAAATCTTCCTGCCCCTAATTTTCCTGTCATCTGTCTTCCTGCGATTCCTCCGTGTCCTCCGTGGTAAAAAACGGTGTTTCCATTTTGCGTTCTTTGCGATCTCTTGAGGCCATTCATGAGTTCAGGAACGAGTTTTAGCCGCAAAGGAACAGTATTCGACCACGGATTTCGCGGATCGCACGGATGAGTTGCACTGCCGAGCTGGACTTTCGCAATCAGGCGAACCCATGGGCGAGCATCCGCTCAACGACGTCGCTGTACACTTCAATCAGCTCGACTTTGGTCGCAGGTCGCGACGAGTCGCGAAGTCCTTTCCGGCAGAAAGGACTTACTTCTACAATCTTCCGCGACACACGGAGCCGCCACCGGTGCATGCCAGAGGGCCGTCAGGCATACTCCGGCAGGAACCGTTTCCAGTTCTCGTAGATGATGTTGTGAATCATTTCGTCCGGGATTTTCGGAAAATTGGTGCCTCGGATGATGTCGTTCACTTTGTGCTGACCGGCGATCACCTGGGCCGGAGTGGCCGAGGGGAAGTCGGAACCGAAGATAAGTTTGTGTTCGACTCCGTATTCCATGGCTGTCATGAACGCCTGGTAATGTCGCAGCGGACGGTAGTGCAAAGCAGAAATGTTCGCGTACAGGTTCGGGTGTTTGCGAATCAACACGACACATTCGGTTTCCCAGGGGTGTCCCATGTGGGCGATGACGATCCTCAAATCCGGACACGCCAAAGCGATATCCTCGAGTTGAATCGGATTGGCATACTTGAGTGGTCCTTTTCGGACGAACGACGTGCCCTGATGAATGTTGACCGGGATACCCAGCGACTCGGCTTTCCTGAACAGCGGCAGGTGTTTCGGATCCTGCGGGTCCCAGTTCTGATAGATCGGTGAACACTTCAATCCGCGCAGTCCCAGATTGTTCACGTAGTGCTCCAACTGATCGACACAGTCTGCATCGTTCGGATCTACCGAACACCAGCCAATGAAGCGGTCCGAGTGTTCTTTGACAAAAGTGGCGATCAGTTCCTGATCGGCGTTGATGCCGCAGAACGGTGCCTTGATACCAAACACAATCACCTTGTCAGCGTCGAGAGTGGCCTGCAGAAGCTGTTGAGGACGAGAATCAAAAGCGTTGGACTGCGGACTATCACTGCCCGCGAAATAGACGTCCGGCGAGAGCTTCATCTTGGCACGCTTGGCCTCCCACGCGAACTCAACGAATTCGTCGGAAAGATGATCCGGGTACCACATGAGGTTGGTGTGAGTATCAAACAGCAAGTGCTGCTCCTGAGGAATGGGAAGATCCAGCGCGGGCTTCGTCCGCAACCCAAAGTAGCCATCACGCTCCGCCGTGATGAGCATTTGTCAATCAACATACATCAACCGAGACGGGGTTCCATGATTATTCCCCTTTCATGGGGCTGAAGGACAATCAGCGTGGGGGCTTTATTCATGTGGCCCTGTTCGAGGCTCGTCACGGCGGAGCGTGACGGCTACGTTGCGATTTGCCCGTCAGTGAGGCAGAGAACTTCGGCGACTGCTGCGCTCCACATACCGCCGATCGATCTTTGCTCCCACCGTCCCGCTGCCATAATAGCCAATCGACAACCGACCCACATGAGTCAGCAGGTCATAGGCATCCCAGCGATTCCACGCATAATCGGCTTCCATCCAGAGAATCAGTCGCGAGTAGGCCTCGGCGATGGCCCGTTCCAGCGTTCCGTGAGTGGCAATGCACATCAGAAACTCCGCATGGGAGATGCGGAGGCCTGTGAGGCTGGATCGAGGAATCCTTCTGACAGTCACTGTCGAATACGCCGCCATCTCCAAACCGGTCGCCGACAATTCACCGTGGCCCATTGCCGCATGGGCGTCTCCAAGGTACAGATGTCCTCCGGGCACTTTGACGGGCAGAAAGATCGTGCTCCCCGGGCAGACTTCGACCAGATCAAGATTGCCGCCGTGCGGGCCAGCGGGTCCGGTACTCGGAACACCCCAGTCGGGAGCCGTGCCGATACAGCCCAGCATCGGCTGATAAGGAATGGCGATGTTGTCCTTCCAGAAGATCTGACCGTCGCGAATCGGACAGACATGCGCCCCGTGCGGGACATCACTTCCGAGCCATTCGGCAAGCTGCTTCGGAGCACCCGTGTAGGTCGCACACTGGCCGTCTCGGGACTCGATCTGCTCAATTGTCACCGCCAGTTCATCTCCGGGTTCAGCCCCATCCATGATAATGGGACCAGCCACCGGATTGCTGAACGGCATGGTCGTCTTGTCGCGACGATCACCTTGTCGGCGAATCTGACCCGATAAAGCGTCTTCCGATTCCACCCGAATCGTCTCGCCGGAAACGATGCGACACCGAGGTTCGACGGCCCGGCTGAATTCGTAGATCAACGGCAGGGCGGGAACTATCTGCATGGAAGTGGTCTCGGGACGAGCTTCGAGTTAGAGTGATCTGGATACGTTATTCCATCGTATCACGGTGGACAAGGCCACGCCCGGCGGATGTTTTCACCACATAACCACATCCTGGCGTGATAACAGACTGTTTCGAACGAGGTTTCGATGTCCACAATTCTGAGGCTTCATAACCAACGCATTTTCGGCACCAAAGAGTTGACTGGATTGCAGAAGCGAACACTACCGACAACCGCATTATATTCGCTTCAAGCGACAAATTTCGGAA
>JAYSPO010000797.1:0-7511 GCA_043722015.1 Candidatus Kuenenia sp.
GGTGTCACTGATCACCAAGTATGTGCCAGGTTGCAGGTTGAGCGTTCTTTTGTAGTGAGGCGTCGTGATGGCTGCAAATGTGGTTTTCGAACATGCAAACAATCCGTATACCGCTTTGCAGGCAGCCCATGTTTCTGTCTGTCGCGGGGTAGATGCGTCGGGCAATGCGATGCGCTGCCAGCGTGGCGTTCTGCTGCGAAGCTGTGATTCAGGATCACGGACAGCGGCAGTCACGACAGTTCGTGCTCCAGACATCCGACGAGTTCCGGATAATGAAACTCAAATCCCTGTTCTTTCAGCTTCTTCGGAATCACACGAGTACTGGACAGCAGCAGTTCATTCGCCATCTCGCCGAGCACTAGTTTCGCAGCAAATGCCGGCATTGGGAACAGTGTGGGGCGATGCAAAGCGCGACCGACACCCTTGGTGAAATCGTAGTTCGTCATCGGATTCGGACTGACCGCATTGACCGCACCACGAATCGAATCATGCTCCACACAGAAGGCGATAATCCGCACCAGATCGTGCAGCCCAATCCAGCTCCAGTATTGCTTGCCTGACCCGATGATTCCGCCAGCCCCGAGCTTAAACGGCAACAGCATTTTTGCCAATGCGCCGCCTTTCGGGCTGAGGACCACACCGATCCGCACTTTGACAACTCGCAGTCCAAGTTCCGTTGCCGCCTCAGCCTCTTGTTCCCATCCGCGACAGACCTCGGCAAGAAATCCACTTCCTGCAACCGCATCTTCGTCCAGAACCGTGTCACCGCGTTCGCCGTAGAATCCGATTGCCGATGCACAGACCAATGTCTTCGGACGGTGCCCGATGGCCGCGATCGACTTCACCAGACTTCGCGTTCCCTCCACTCGACTTCGACGAATTCGATCCTTCAATGCCGCTGTCCAACGTCCGCCAGCGATGTTTTCACCAGCCAGATGGACGACTGTATCAATCGTTTCGAGACGAGAAGGATCCTTCAGACCACTGGCAGGATCCCAGACGATGCTGCCTTCGTTTGATTCAGACGCCTTCCGCGTAATGCTGACCGGCTTATGTCCGGATTCCCGCAACACAGTTGCCAAAGCCGTCCCGACCATCCCTGACGCGCCAGTGATCGCTACCGTTTGTTTTCCGTCTTTCATTTCGAGTCTTCCGTATCTGAATTCGTTTCGACTGTGTCCTGAACTGTCTGTTGATTCTATCGTAGGGTGCTGAATCGTAGGGTGCGTGAAGCGGAGCGCAACGCACCATCATCGGGAAAGCGTAAGAAACAGGTGCGTTCCGCTGGCGCTGCACACACCCTACTGAATCACTCAATTAACAACCAAACAGCGACCTGCGGCTCATCGTCAAATCCGACATCTATTTCTCGAACAGCCCTTAGTCCAAATATCGAAGCAAGCACGCCAAGACTATAGATTGCTGCACCCAAAAGACGAGTGCCTCTATTTAAGTGACGACAGCGACAATGAGAAAGTCGCCGCCCCAAACGAGTTTCTGTCGGGAAAACCATCGAAAGTCGAACTTTTGATTGCTGCGTTTTGCGGAAAGCGTACGATTTTCCTGTAGAACAGCGGCTTTGCACTGCAAGACAGCAGTTCGCAGTCGATATTCAACGTTTTCTCCCGCCTCAATTCCCCTCATCAAATTGTTCAGAGCCAGCCCATTTGTTGGCCTACCGCACGCGCGGTCGGAAATTCACGGTCAACGTTCGCCATGACGCACAAATTGCCAAAATCAGTCCTTGCCTGCTTCCGGCGCACCGTTGTCGCGATCGTGATAGTCGTACTTTCGGCATCTCAACAGTCCGCCGTCGCTGATGATGCACATGATTTTTTTGAACAGCGAATCCGACCGATGCTGCTCGAGAAATGCATCGAATGCCATGGCCCGACCAAGCAGGAGAACGGTGTTCGGCTTGACCGGCGTGACGACGTGTTGAAGGGCAGAGCGGGCGATGCGTTGCTGATTAACATTGCAGCTCCGAACGAGAGTCGATTGTTAAAGGTGCTGCATTATGCGGAAGGCGACACACAGATGCCGCCATCCGGAAAACTGGACGACGAACAACTTGCATTCGTCCAGCAGTGGATCACCAGCGGAGCTGTCTGGCCGGAATCTGCCGATCTTGAAGGAGAAGCCAAGCGCCGCGCCGAACGATGGCGAGAACACTGGGCCTTCATTCCGCCAGTGATGCCCGATCTGTCCGCTGTGCCCGCGAACGAAAACCCAATCGATCATTTTGTGAAAGCTCGGCTCGCCGCGAAGAATCTGACGCTGTCGGCAGCTGCGTCGCCCGGAGTTCTCGTCCGGCGCCTGTCGTATGCGTTACTGGGACTGCCGCCGGAATTGACTGACCTCGCAGAAGCCGATGCTGCAGCGGCAAACGGAACTCTGACGGCATGGAAATCAACCTACATCGATCGCCTGCTGGCTTCGCCCCATTTTGGTGAACGCTGGGGTCGATACTGGCTGGACATTTCCCGGTACGCCGACACCAAGGGCTACGTGTTCACTGAAGATCGCGAATATCCGGATGCATGGCGATTTCGCGAATGGGTGATCAAAGCTCTGAACGATGACATGCCCTACGACGAATTCCTCAAACGCCAACTGTCTGCGGACCGCATGCCTGGTTCCGACGATCCAGCGCAATTGGCCGCGATGGGATACCTCACGCTGGGCCGCAGATTTCTGAACAATCCGCATGACATTATCGATGACAGGATCGACGTTGTGACGCGTGGCATGCTGGGACTTACTGCCACATGTGCTCGTTGCCATGATCATAAATTCGACCCGATCCCGACCGCAGACTATTACTCATTATATGGAGTCTTCGCATCTTCCGATGAGCCGAAGAACGAGCCATCGACGCTGCGACTTGTGGACCGTCCCAGTCCGGTTGAGCCCGTGATTTTTCAACGCGGTAGTCCGGGAAATCGCGGCGATGCTGTGCCTCGTCGATTCCTGACGGCCCTGTCGGCACCCGGTACGCCTTCGTTTTCAGACGGCAGCGGTCGGCTGGAACTGGCAAATTCGATCGCCAGCCGCAGCAACCCACTCACCGGGCGCGTGGCGGTGAATCGCGTGTGGATGCATCTGTTTGATCGCGGGCTGGTCGATTCTCCGAGTGACTTCGGTGTCAGGACCGATCCGCCCACGAATCCTGAACTGCTCGACTATCTCAGCATGACGTTTATGGATCATCAGTGGTCGATCAAGTCGCTGATTCGGCAGATCGTGACGTCAGCGACATGGCAGCAAAGTTCCGACCGTCGCATCGATGCCGAAACCGTTGATCCGGAGAATCGCCTGTTTGCCCGCATGAACCGCACGCGCCTGGATTTCGAAGGGCAACGTGATGCCGTGCTCGCGGTGGCTGGACGACTTGATCCGGCAATTGGTGGCACGTCTGTGGATGTGACGACGGACACGGGCACCGGACGACGTACGATCTACGCCCGGATCGACCGCCAGAATTTCCCCGGTCTGTTTCGGACTTTCGACGTCGCCAGTCCCGATGCCCACGCGGCAAAACGTTTTCAAACGACTGTCCCGCAGCAGGCATTGTTCCAACTCAACAGTCCGTTCATCATGGATCGGGCGGCTGAGATTTCTCAGGCAACAAAATCAGCGGAGAGTTCCAGCGATCCGGCAGCACGGATTCGCTTGCTCTTTCAGACCGTTCTGCGGCGGCAACCCACTCCGATCGAGATTGAACAATCTGCAGCGTATATAGCACAACTTCAGGCAGAGCAACAGGACTCGCCAGAGCCCACAGGCTGGCACTATGGTTATGGCACAATCGACGAAGCCAGTCAGTCCGTCACGACGTTTTCCGAATTTCCGGCAATGAAAGATGGAACATTTCAGGGCGGTGACAAGATGCCCGACGAGAAACTCGGCTGGACATCGTTGAACCGTCGCGGCGGACATCCCGGCGGCACACTGTCCTTGTGTGCGATTCGCCGCTGGACGGCAGATTGTGATTGTCGAATCTTCGTCAACTGCGTAGTGGTGCATGAAAAAGATGAGGGCGATGGCGTCCGCTGCCGGATCGTAACTCCCGGACGTGGCGTGATGGCAGATGCAACCGCCCGTAGCTCGACGGAGTCAGCATCGGTGGAAGCATTCGACGTCACTTCCGGCCAGAACATTGACTTCGTAATCGATTGCCGCACCAACGAAGCACACGACTCCTTCCAGTCAAAGATCATGATCACACAGTTTGTCGGTAAGAAGATTCAACGCATCTGGAAGTCGGATGACGACTTTCGCGACAGTTCGGGTGCCGGTCGGCTGAGTGAATGGTCACAGTTGGCTCAGACTTTGCTGCTGACCAACGAATTCATCTTTGTGGATTAAGTTCATGAATCCGTCGATACCTGATCCCGACTCTTCCCCCATTGCCATCGGTCGCCGCGGAATGCTGACGCGCTGCGGCATGGGCTTTGGTTCCATGGCGCTGGCCGGGATGCTGAACGCCGATGCCGCGCATCCCGCACTCGGACCGGAATCGTCAAATCCGATGCTGCCGAAGCCGGCACAGTTTCCCTCGAAGATCAAGCACGTCATTCATCTTTTTATGAACGGCGGGCCTTCTCAGGTGGACACGTTCGACCCGAAACCGGAACTGCAACGTCGCGGCGGGCAGACAATTTCCGACGGGAACCTGAAGACCGAACGTCCGACTGGGGCATTGTTCCCTTCGCCATATCGCTTTCACCGCTACGGTCAGAGCGGCATCGACGTCAGCGAGTTGTTTCCGCACGTAGCGCAGCATGTGGACGACATGGCCATTATTCGGTCGATGCATGCCGACGTGCCGAACCACGAACCGTCACTTCTGCTGATGAACTGCGGAGAAGCGAGGCTGGTGCGGCCAAGTATGGGATCGTGGCTGACCTATGGACTGGGAACCGAGAATCAGAACCTGCCGGCGTTCGTGGCCATGTGTCCCGGCGGTTTCCCAATTCAGGAGTCCCAGAACTGGCAGAGCGGTTTCCTGCCCGGCGTCTATCAAGGCACATACGTCGATACGAAACATACGGATATTGAAAAGCTCATTGAGAACATTCGCAACGATCGTATCACTCCGAAAGATCAGTCCCTGCAGTTGGGTTTGCTGCAGACTCTCAACAGACAGCATCTGGCCGAACGACCTGGTGACTCTCAGCTGGAATCTCGCATCCAGTCCTTCGAACTGGCCTTTCGCATGCAGGCTCAGGCGACTGATGCGTTCGATGTTTCCCGGGAACCAAAACATATTCGTGACATGTATGGCGACGGCGTCCAGGCACGGCAGATTCTGATCGCTCGTCGTTTGATAGAACGCGGCGTGCGTTTTGTGCAGGTGTGGCATGGCGAAGGCCAGCCGTGGGACAACCACGACGATATCGAAGTCAATCACCGTCGCCTGGCAAAACAATGCGATCAGGCGATTGGCGCATTATTGACAGACCTGAAACAGCGCGGGTTGCTCGAAGAAACGCTGGTGATCTGGGGTGGTGAGTTCGGACGCACGCCGGTCGTCGAGCTTCCTAAGAAAGGCAGTAACGACGGCAAGATCAACGGTCGCGACCATAATCACTGGGGCTTTACCATGTGGATGGCCGGCGGAGGAGTGCGCGGTGGCTATGTCCATGGCGCGACCGACGAATTCGGATTCCGTGCGGTTGAAAACAAGGTCCACGTTCACGATCTTCACGCCACGATCATGAAACTGGTCGGCTATGACCATGAAAAATTCACCTATCGCTACGCTGGCCGCGACTTCCGCCTGACCGACGTACATGGCAAAGTTGTGGAAGAGCTGATCGCGTAGTTTTGAAATCCCTCGGCGAGTTTCTATTGGCATTGAATCGAAAATCTGCGGTTGGCGTTTTCGGCTGGGAGATCGCCAAGTTTGTGGTGACCGACCAGTTGCTTTCTGGTACGATGCAGGAATGATGACTGGACTGTTTCTTTCCGATTTGCATTTGTTCAGCCGCCGTTCGATCGGTCAGCGACTTTGGGATCAGAACAGGATATCAATCTCTGCAGCCAAATCGATCGTCCTCGGCGGGGACATTTTTGACGTTCGCTGGAGCCAGTTCGACAGTCTGGATGAAACGCTGAATGCTGCGTCTGATTGGCTGGAAAAGGCAATGGCCCTGAATCCCGGCGCGTCGTGGGTTTATCTGCTGGGTAATCATGACTGCCATCCGCGAATGCAATCGCTGTTGTCGTCGCTCTCCAGCAGGTATTCGAACTTTGCCTGGAGCCCCGATGTCTGGCGAATCGGAAGCAACGTTTTTCTTCACGGAGACGTGTTGGACGGCCTGCGGTATGTGGGCGGACTGGATCGTTATCGCGAACAATTTCACGACGACAAGCCCAATGGTTTGCTCAGCAACCTGCTGTACTCGGCGGTGCTGCGTACGAGACTGCACGGCGTGGTTCCTCGCGTACTTCACGCACGCCGACCAACGTGTCAGCGGCTGCTGGAGTATCTTGGCAGTTACGATCCGGACCTGCTCCTGGGAACCAGAAACATTTTTTTTGGACACACTCACGTTCCAATGGCTGGCTATCGATTCGATCGATTTCAGTTTCACAACACCGGCTCCGGAATTCGCTATTTGTCGCTGGCCCCTGCCTCCTTCGAAATGACATGACGTCCTGAAAGACCGTGAAGCGAGTCCACATCTACAACGAGAATCCAAAGGAGATTGCTATTCGGCTGGCGAACGGGCATGGATGGAATACGGGCAGCAACTGAGAGGTCGCTGGCTTGGTCCGTGGCTGAGTCTGTTGACGAAAGCTCGCGTGAGTCCCGATCATCTCACGATCGTGTCGCTGATGTTCGGTCTTGCCTTTGGTCCGCTCTGGTACTTTGAATGCGAATGGCTGGCGGTGATTGCCCTTGCGCTGCACGTGGCGGTGGATGGACTTGACGAGAAGCCAAAAGGGGACATTCTACTTATCAAATAGACGAGAAGCCAAAAGGGGACATTCTACTTATCAAATAAAGCACAATGCCCCCTTATTTGGATTGCTACTTATCAAATAAAGCACAATGCCCCCTTATTTGGATTGTGTTATTCCCAGCGAAAAACGCGGATGGCCACAACAAACGTCACCGCTCCCCAGAGCGTGATCAAGCCCAGCTCTGGCAGAATCTGAAGCACACTGGCACCTTCCTGCATCACGTGTCGTAGCGCGGCGATCAGCGGAGTCAGCGGCAACAGCTCAATCAGCGGCTGAGCGAATTCCGGAAAGCGTTTCGCCGAAAAGAATATCCCGGAACCGATCCACATGGGCACCATCGCGAGATTCATCAGAGGTCTTCAGTGCCTGTCACCCGCAAACCGCAGAAAAATTGATAGCAGAAAAATGTCGGCATTCTGCATCTTGAACTCTTTGCAGAGAAATGAATGGCACAAAAGACTTCAACACTTGTTTTGTATTTTTCTGCAATAAATGTTTCTGCCACACCAGTGCTGACTTCTGCAAACGGACCCCTGAAA
>JAYSPO010000798.1:0-5150 GCA_043722015.1 Candidatus Kuenenia sp.
AGTTGAAGCGTGTGACACGGAATGGCGTTGGTCGTGCTTATCTCTGAACATGAAAAAACTGGTCCGCTACATTCGTCGAATTCGCCAGGAGCCTGAAGATCTGCTTGACGCTGCGCCGGACTCGGTCGAACGGTCCGAAACCTGTCCGGCAGGAGCCTGATGGGGGGGCGGGCTGCGCGAATTTCCGCATCACGAAGTCCACAGCAAGCTCCGGGCGACGAGAAAACCGAATTCAAAATCTCCCAAATCAAATCCGCTTATCCCTGGCGACCGTCAGGGCAATGCCAAAAAACTTTTTTTTGGGGGTCGAATTCAGCCCCGGGTGCCACGATTGAATAAAACGACGGTCCCCGAGCCGGATGGTGAAGTAGATGGAGAGCTCGCCGTGCAACATCCCACGACCCCACCAACGGCATGAGGCCGTTGGGGTCGAATCTTGGTCCGGCCTACCTAAAATCAAACATTCATGGGGTCCCGGCATCTTTTCAACAACGACAATTCATGGAAATCTGAAGAAATTCAGGGCAAAGCCTGTGGCCTTGAGAGGCGTAACTGCGATATCCTTTGATAGCGAGATGAGATTGAGTCTCATTTGCGACATGCCTATGGCGTGCCATCAATGATCTGGGTTTGAGTTCATGGGTCCGTTCGCGGGTCTTGTTTCTCCCGTTTTTTGAGTTGGCGGTGGTCTTGTGAATACAATGCGATTGGCTGATCTAACTCCTGGCGCGTCTGCAATTGTGACCGCAATTTCCGGTGCAAGCCGGGTTGCTTCGCGACTCATGGAAATGGGATTCGTGCCTGGCGCGGCCGTTCAGGTGTTGCGGAGGGCTCCATTTGGCGGGCCGATTCAATACCGCGTCCATAGCGTCTCGATCTCCATGCGAGTTGCCGAGGCGTCATGCATTTCCGTGACAAACGACGCTGCATGGTCAGAACCTCTCGCCACCCCAACCGTTGGCGAGTTGCAGGTTGCCGCCACTTGATGGTCGGAGTCGAGCGACGTGAATTCTCTGTGTAATCGAAATCACATCCTGGTCTCGACGTTTGGCTGGATCGAGGACCTGCAATACCTACCTCCTCGTTTCGCGGTATCGCTGTGACTGTGCCTTCGCCCTCAATCCGCTCCGCCAGTTCCCGCCCGGCGCGAGTTGCTTTGATCGGGAATCCGAATACCGGCAAGAGTACACTCTTCAACGCCTTGTCCGGCATGCGGGTCCGAACTGGAAATTATCCTGGCGTGACCGTCGAAAAACGGGTTGGTCGCACGCAGTGGTCCGGGCGTCACATCGAACTGATCGATCTGCCTGGAACGTACAGCCTGTCTCCGAAGTCGCCTGATGAAATGGTCGCCGTCCAGGTGCTGACCGGATGTTGCGATGAGCCGAAACCGGATCTGATCGTCTGCATCTGCAATGCGTCGGCTCTGGAACAGAATCTGTATCTCGCGACTCAGGTGCTCGAAGTCGATTGTCCTGTGATCCTCTGCCTGAACATGTGGGATGCGGCGGTCCATGCAGGAATTCAGATTGATACAGAATCTCTGAGTCGCGAACTGGGTGTGCGTGTTGTGCCGACGTCGGCCACTCTTCGAGAAGGGTTGACCGAACTCAAGACGGCCGTCGTGGAATCGCTGGCTGCGTCGGAAGTTGTTGAAGCAGGGATGTCACGTCGGACTCCCCCTGATACCGAGCGCATTCTCTCTGGCCCGGTTTCGGTGGAAGTCGACCGGCTGGAAGAATTGCTTGCGACGCTCGGCATCCCGGCGGCTAAGCGTTCGCCGTTTCTGGTGACGCGGAGTCTGCTTGATCCTGGCGGCTCGGTGGAATGTCTCCTGACAAACGACGCCGGACCAGCGTACACCGAAGCGCTTCAGGAAGCGCGAAAACTCCTTGCCGCAGCAGGCGATGAGATCCCTGGCGTCGAAGCAAGACAACGTTACAGGTTTATCAGCCAGTTGTTGTCGCGGGTGCAGAAACGAACCCGGGCGCCATCAGCCACACTCACCGACCGCATTGACGGCGTCCTGACGCATCGCGTCTTCGGATTTCTGATTTGTCTGGCAGTTCTGATGTTCGTGTTTTCGACGATCTACTGGTTTTCACAGCCGGTGAGCGAGGGCGTCGAAGGAGTGTTGGGCTGGATCAGTTCGCAGATTAATCACTCAATGGCACCAGGACCGCTGCGGAGCCTCTTGACGGACGGAATCGTGGCTGGCGTTGGCTCGGTGCTGGTCTTCCTGCCGCAGATCTGTCTGCTGTTCCTCTTCATTGGCCTTTTGGAAGACTGCGGCTACATGTCCCGGGCGGCGTTTATGATGGATCGGCTGATGGGACTGCTGGGATTGAGCGGCCGCTCGTTTCTGCCACTGATGTCTTCATTCGCCTGCGCGGTTCCGGGAGTCATGGCGACGCGTGTGATCGATGATCGGCGCGACCGTTTCGTCACTATTCTGATCGCACCGCTGATGAGTTGTTCGGCTCGGCTGCCGGTATATGTTCTGATGATTGGTGCGTTCATTCCGGATACGCGTCTGCTGGGCGGCTGGCTTCCGTTGCGGGCCGTTGTCTTATTTGCGATGAGCACACTGGGGCTGGTCGTCGCGGTTCCCGTGGCCCTGATCCTGCGCAAGACGTTACTGCGAGGCGAATCGTCTCCGTTCCTGCTGGAGTTACCGGATTACCACATGCCGTCGATGCGCGTGGTGTTGCTGGGGGTCTGGGATAGCGGTATGTCGTTCGTTGTCCGCGCCGGGACGCTGATCTTTGCCACCAGCGTGCTTGTGTGGGCCGCTGGTTCGTTTCCGGGCGATCATGCTCAACAGTATGCATTGACAGCAAAGATCGAAGCGCTGCAGGCCGAGGACGAAGAGATTCACGCGGCGGAGATTGAAACTCTTTCGTCACAGTTGAATCTGCAGAATTCACAGCTTCTGAAAAAAAGCCTGCTGGGACGGACGGGAGTCGCGATTGAACCTCTCGTGAAACCGCTCGGCTGGGATTGGCGAATCGGAGTGGGAGTCATTGCCTCGTTTCCCGCGCGCGAAGTCGTCATTGCCACGATGGGGACAATTTACAGTCTCGGTGGCGATGTCGATGAAGAAAACGACGGACTCCGCGACACGCTCAGGGGCGCCACATGGCCCGATGGAACACCCGTGTTTTCAATCCCTGTCGCCGTTTCCATCATGGTCTTCTTCGCTCTCTGTGCGCAGTGTGTCTCCACGCTGATGGTCATCCGCCGCGAAACGAACAGTTGGCGCTGGCCAGTGTTTTCCTTCGTGTACATGACGGTCCTCGCCTACATTGGCGCGTTCCTGACGTATCAGATCGGAATGCGTCTTTAAGAAAATTGTCAATTCACGCCGCGTGAAGAATAGTTACTTTCAGATCACCTTCCGGGTCGATCTTCGGCTGATGCTGTTCGTGGTGCCAGAGCCTTTTGACGGCACAATGACCATGGCAATTCCACCAAGGATCGCAACGGAGGCAAATGCCAGCCTCACATAGGCAAAAGAATAGCTGGCGGCAGACGTAAAAATAAACGCGGACAGCCAGTTACCTCCACCAGAACCTGTACCGTGACGCGGGGTGGCACAGCTTGCTTCAAGCTGGGTGCGCAGCACAAGAAATCCAGGGCATGCATCGAATCAGAGAATGACGTTGTTCCCGTTTGAAAGTGAACTCTGAGTTTCTTGTGCCTTCGGCACCCAGCTTCTCCGAAGCTGGGCCACCCGACCATGTATGCAGCACATTTTTCAAGCTGTCTTGTGTCGCACCGCTGAACGGAGAAGAACGCCGCGGCCTTCGTCATCACCGTCACCTGTCAATTGCAGAAAACGCGTTGTTTTTTAGCAGCAATGACAAGCTGGATGCTTATCGCACGATTACAACGTCAGTCCCCAAGGCGGACGGGGTCTTTGCCGAAATCCGCGCCGTTGGCCCCATGCGCGCGAAAAGGATGGACTTCCTTGCATGGACACATCCAAGATGTGAGTAACGACAATGCGTAAAGCCGCATGGCAGGGCTTGTTGTCAGCGGACCGACTCCTGATTAAGACCAGCGTCTGGCGTCAGTTCAGCGATCGCGAGAATCAGGTCTTTAATGCGGATGGGCTTTGACAAGTAGCCGTCCATGCCGGCCGCAAGGCAGCGTTCGCGGTCGCCACTGAGTGCGTGAGCGGTCATCGACAGGATCGGAATGTGGCCGCCGCTGGTCGATTCGATCTGACGGATCGCGGCCGTGGCCTGAAAGCCGTCCAGTTCAGGCATTTCGATGTCCATCAGGATCAGATCGAACTTATTGGCCTGAAACGCGGCGACGGCTTCGCGACCGTCGTTGGCAATTGTCACAGAGTGACCCTCGCGGTTCAGGACCCCGACCGCGAGCACCTGGTTCATTCGTCCATCTTCGGCCAAAAGCACGTGCAGCGGCCTTGTCGCTTTGGCGAAAGGAGTGGTTTCGGGCCGCACGGTCTCGGTGGAAGCCGCCGGAGACAATGCCGCGATCAGTGCACGGCAAAGTTCGGAGCGTTTGACTGGCTTCATCAGGTGCGCGGCCAACTTCAACTGGCGGGACCTGATCTCATCGTTGGGTCTCGGACCGGATGTGAGTGCCAGAATAATCGGCTGAAGCCAGGCGGTCTGCTGACGAATACGTTCGGCCAGCATGAAGCCGTCCACGTCGGGCATGTTGATATCGGTCAGGACCAACTCGATTGGCTCACCGCGTCGATGGGCCTCCCCGAGCGCCGTGAGTGCGGCTTCGGCGTCCGCTACTGTGATCGTGGTCATTCCGAACGACTGCAGCATCTCCCGCAGAATGAGCCGGTTGGTCTCATTGTCATCGACCACGAGCGCACTCCGGCGGGCGAGGATATCCCGGTGCTGCGGCAGTTTGTCCACATCGGCGGTGTCAGCCTTTGGAAACAACAGGTCGAAAAAGAATTCGCTGCCGACACCCACTTCACTGCGGACTTCCAGCATTCCGCCCATTGCCTTGACCAACCGCGTCGAGATCGCCAGCCCCAGTCCGGTGCCGCCGAAACGACGCGTGGTTGAAGCGTCAGCCTGCGCGAATGCCATGAAGACGTGATCCACCTTGTCGGCGGGAATGCCGATGCCAGTGTCACGAACCTGAAAGCGAATCTC
>JAYSPO010000799.1:0-4647 GCA_043722015.1 Candidatus Kuenenia sp.
ACAGTCATTACGGAGCCATGCGGGGATCGTACAATTGAGCTGCGGAATGGACCTCCGCAGTGTGTTTGACCGGGATTACGGGGAAGCGGCGTTGTTGGGTATCGAGAAGGTGTTCAAGCAGAATGCGGCGAACCTCCGCGACGGCGTCCGGGTGGCGATGAACTTCGCTGTGGCTGGCCCGGACAATTTTTTCGCTCGACACATCTTCGCAGTGAGCGCTGCGATATGAAACAACGCCATCCGTCCAGTTGGCCTGGGATGTCCCGCGTTTGATCCCCACGATGTTGTGATGTTTGACGTCGTCCGGAACTCGTGTCTCCCGGATCAGTCTCAGGACACCCGATTTTTTTGTGAGCGAATCCATACTGGTACGCGGGGCAGAGAAACTTTCCCACCAGCTTTTGTCATCCTGTTCAAGGATGACCCGACTGAGCTGATAAGTTTTTGCCGGAAGCCAGACGAGCGAACCACTCAACCACTGCGTGAAACGATTTGAGAGCGAACTGCCGTTGTACGGGCTGGCAATGGTGACGATGCGATCCACCGCTGGATTTGATTCAAAAAAGAACACGCGACGAATTTCCGATTTCACTTCCGCATTGGCTTTCAGGTCATCGACTGATCTGTTGCTGACGGAACTCCACAGTTTATCGCCGCTGTTGATTGTGAGCATCTGGGAGATCAGTCCTCCCATGCTGTGCCCGACAACCACCATTTCATCCAGTCGATCGTTGCGATGATACGGGTCGCAGTCGTGCCGTACTTTCAGCAATTCTTCCCGAAGTTTGGCAGCGGAGAACGCCAGAGGCTCCCCCGTCGGATACAAATAGAACCAAAACTGGTACTTGCGGCGAATTTCGGGGTCCGCCTGAAGGTCGTTGAACATTTCCATCCATGTCATGGGACTGGACCAGACGCCATGCACCATCAAAACCGGGATCCGGTCCGGATCGTATGGTTGCACCATGTACAGACCGGAAACTTTGTCTGCTCGATCCGGACGAAGATAGCCCCATGTATCGAGCAGACTGATATCTTTGTTGCTCAGGTATCGTGCCAGCGGCGTACTGACGTCGGTCTCCAGCGGCATCACCGTATCGCCGACCAACATGCCGTCGGATTCGCGTGGATCGAAAATCTGGAGGCGTGCATCTGCTGGAGTTTCATCGTCGAATCGCAGCACGAGTGTGGCGGCAAAACTCATCCCCTTTGTATAGTACTTCTCAACGGGATCACGTTGTTCCGACTGCCTGCGAATCACAATAATCGGCACTCCAAGTCCTGCGAACGTATTGCGGCTGCGAAGATTCTTGAGTTGATAGTCGGAGACAAACTCAAAATCGCCCATCTGATCCGGTGTCAGCAGTCGCGACGGAAACGGAATCTCGAAATGCAATTGCCTGTGACTGATCGGCATAAAAATGGATTGCCCCAGTTGCACTTTTCCCACACTCTGGGCGATCCGCAATAGTTTCTCCGAGCTGGCGTTGTAGACTTCTGATGTCCCGCGATGCTGCGGGTCATTCGGATCGGGTTGCCGACCACCGGAGTCGGGCGTGGCAAAGTAACGCCATGCGGATTTCGCAGAATCAAAATACAATTCTGATGCCAGCTGGACATCGTGGATTCTCGCAGCTTCAGCGCCAAGGTACTTGAGTTCCGCCAAGGCGTGAGTTGCTTCGTGAAATTGTTCGGTGTCGATGTGTTGCTGAGTGTGCAGGATCATGCCCTTCAGATCGGCAGCCCCCTGATATCCGGTTTGACGCAGGAACAGATCGGTGCGCTGAGAATACTTCACCAACCCAAACGCGGTCGTATTCATGCGATCCGCGAGCGGGTTATGAGGCTTCTCACGGAGTTGCACAAATTCTGTCGTCGCGCAGCCGCACGCCATCAGCAGCAGACCGCAATAAAGCAGCACTGGCCGGACCTGCAAGACGAAGAGGCGAGCGGACGACATGGGGACAGGAATCTGGATGAAGACAGAAGAGCGAGAGACAGGAAAAACGAAAAAGCCACCGCGCAGCATCAGCCGTGAACGCGACGCAACTCGTTTTGCAGTGTAGAGTCACCGTTCTTGAAAATCGGGTCAATATGTCATTGTATGGGGCTGGGGCTTCAGTGAAGCTGGGTAGGCTGCGGCTTTAGCAACGCAGTGACTCGTGGCCGTTCAAGTGTGCAAAAATGCCGAATATCGTGTCGCAGATTTGTGAGAATCTGGTGTCTTCCTTCCCAAACGGCCCGAAAACTTTTCGCTACCCGGAATTCCATGCGAGAATCAGCCATTTTCGAAATAACCGCGTCAGCGGCGAGGCGTTGCCAGGATTGGACGTCTCACATCGCAGGACGTATCCTGCCTGAGAGCCTGTACATTGTCTTCGCGACCCCGTGTTAAATCTTTGCCGACAATTCTGAGTGCCGTATGCGGCTGCGTGCTGATGTCGAGCATGGTCTGGATTGTGTTGACGGATCTTCGCCTGAGCGACGGATTCTGGCCGCGCGACATCGGTGAAGGCGTCGTGAAGGCATTTGGCGGCACGTCAGATTTTCAAACTGCTGGTGCTCCACGCATAGAGCTCTCGTGGATGTCGGTTCTGGTCCGACTTGCGGCGATGCTGATTTCGGGTGCGACGATCGCGGTCTTCCGGACTCAACTGGGTTCGACGCATCATGCCGCAGAGCGGACGCGCGAAAGAACTGTATCGACGGTCCTGATCACACCGAGGGCTGACGCCCAGCGGCTCGCCAAACAGCGAACGAGCCAAACGATCGTATCGACTTTTCTGTCAGCAATTCCTGCAATTTCACGCCCCTGGTGGATCGCGGGATTCTGGATTGTCGCATGGCTGCTTGCCACATCAACGAGCAACCCCATATTGCTGAATTTTCTGCTGTTCACCACACCACTGCTGACGGCTTTGATTTGTGCACTGTCGCTGAACGGTTTCTGCAATTCGATGGCCACAGAGGCTCAAGCGACGTCGTCGGGCCGAAACGGCGATGGAAACACAACGCGAGGTCGGAAGGAACTGATGGTTGTGCTGCTGGCGGCAATCTGCTGGGAAGCCATGTCGTTCTGGATGAATGAACGACTCTATGCTGGCCTGCTGGTGCCGCATGGAGATTCGGCCATGTACGAAGAACATCTCTGGAATGTCTGGCACGGCAAAGGATTTCGCAGCTACCTTGATCAAGGGCTGTTTCTGGGCGAACACATTCAGGTGATTCACTTGTTGCTGCTGCCGCTCCACAGAATCTGGCCGTCGTATCTGATGATGGAACTGGCGGCATCGTGTTCGTTGGCGATCTGTGTCGTGCCGATCTTTTCAATCACAAAGCGTCATTCCGGAAATGTACGAGCCGCCATGTGGCTGTCATTGGCGTGGCTGCTGTTTTTTCCGATGCACTATCTGGATATCGCGATTGATCTCAAGACCCTGCGACCGAGTTGCTACGGTCTTCCGTTTCTCTTCTGGGGAATTGATTTTGCTGAACGCCGTCGCCTCATTCCTTCATCAGTGTGCTTTCTGATCGCGTTGACGACGCAGGAAGATTTTGCACTGGTCGTCGGATCCATCGGAGCGGTCTTTTTTCTGGTCGCACGACAGAATTCCGATGCGGTAGCGGCGGGTGAAGAAAAATGTTTTGCGCGCTGGTCGATCGGGCTATTGGTCTTTTCCCTTGCCTGGGTGTTGCTCGCGGTGCTTGTGGTGATTCCGGCATTTCGAGGTGGCGAAGCGGTCCATTACAGTCGCTATTTCGGAGATCTGGGCAATAGCCCTGGTGATCTGTTCCGCACGGCGCTGCAGGCACCAGGCAGGATTCTGTCACAACTTTTCAGTCTGCGGACGCTGTATTATGTGCTTGTGTTGACTGTGCCACTTGGCTTGAATCCACTGCGCCGACCGATGTATCTGATCGCCGGAGCTGCGACGTTTGGTATGTTAAGCCTGATCCAGTTGGGAAACAGTTCCGCAGCGACCGATACGTCCGGTCTTACCGAATTGCCGCCGATTCCGTTTCATCATTTTCACGCTCCGCTGCTGCCGGTGCTGTTCTGGGCCGCAGCTGCGGGACTCGGTGCGGCGAATAAATCACCTTGGCGAGCGGGGCGGCGTCAGCCCCCCGGTACAGCGACGGCATCGGACACGCGACCGAAAACAAACGCGATCAACGCCGCCCGGCTGGCATTTTTGTGTGCCGCCTGCACCGCGATTTCCGGTTCGATGATGCCGGTGGGAGCGGCGTTCTGGTCACATGTTTCTCAGTCCGGATGGAGAAACCGGTATGCTGACAACGAGAGAGGGATCGAATTCCAAAAGATCCTCGCCAGATTGCCACGGAACGCACGCATTGCTTCAACCGATTATGTTCACACGCGTCTGACACACTTTGATCGGTCGTACGATTACAGCGGTTATCTGCGAGCCGTCAATAACTACAAACCTGGCATGCCAGCGGACACCGACTATATTGTGATCGACACCGGTCATCGCTACAGCGAGATCAAATCGATCGATCAGGTCCGCGAGCTCAACGAACAGCCCGAACAGTGGGAAATCGTCCCGAATGATTCTCATGGACTTTTCATTGTGCTGAAGCGAAGGTCTTTTAGGCGCGCGGCAGAAATGAATCTACCGTAGCTGA
>JAYSPO010000800.1:0-5064 GCA_043722015.1 Candidatus Kuenenia sp.
TAGCTGTTCTTGACTTCGTAGTCGAATGCAATCAGCGTCTTCAGGATTCCATCCCCGTCAATGAAGAACGATGAATTGTCATCGCTCCCAAAACCCGAGACGAGGTTATAACTAAACAAGTTGCCGCTATCCGGATCGATCGTACTCAATGTTCCAACCGTGGACGATGCCGGCCGGTTTTCCACAACCGTATTCTGCGACAGAAAGACATTCGTCGGTGCTTCATTGACATTGGAAATCGTGATGTCAAGAGGCGTCTCGTACGACAGCGCTCCCTGATCAGTGACGCGGACTCGTACTGAGTATGCGGCGCGGGCTTCACGATCGAACGTTGCCGCAGTGATCAGCGTGCCACCATCGATGGAAAAACTGGCGTTATCGGTGTCCCCGGGGCCGGAAACGAGGGCATACGTGAACGTATTACCGGCATCCGGATCGACTGTTGTAAAGCTATCGACAAGAGTGCCGACGGGCTGGTTTTCGGCGACTGTACTTTGGCCGACATTCAGACTGAAGGGCGCTTCATTGACGTCGGTGACTGAGATCGTCAGGACCCGCACAAACGACAAGCCTGTGGAATCCATGGTTCGCAGGCGGATGGAGTGGGTGGCTTGAGACTCGAAATTGAAACTCTCCGCAGACTGCAGTATATCATTTACGATCGAGAACCGACCATTGTCGGTTGCACCAACTCCCGACACCAGTGCGTATGAGAATGCGCCGCCCTCGATATCACTGGTCGTCAATGTGCCAACTGCTGTTCCTGAAGGCTGGTTTTCTGCGATCGTGCTTGCCGAAAGATCAATCCCGGTTGGAAAGTGAGCGACTGACTTGCTGAAGGATTGTTCAAAGAATAAACCATCCTGATCTGTGCTGCGAACCCGAAAATGGAACGACGATTGAGCCGTCACGTCAAATCCAGCAGCCGTCCGCAACGTGTTGGTGACGACCTCAAACTTGGAATTGTCTTCATCGCCAGGCCCCGCGACGAGCAGGTAGTTATGAGAATTCCCTGCGTCGGGGTCGATTGTCATCAGAGATCCCAGCGAATCGCCAGGCAACAGGTTCTCGTGAATCACGCCAGGGGATAGTGATATGCTCGTGGGAGCTTCGTTGATGTCGGTGACATTGATGATGAAGGATTTCTCAACGAGCAATCCGCCCTGATCCGTGCTGCGAATGCGGACCGACCGAGTGCTGCCGGCTTCGTAATCGAGTCCCGCAGCAGTTCTCAGCGTGTTGCTGACAATCTGAAAACTTGCGTTGTCCGTCGAGCCAGTGCCTGCGACAAGACTGTAGGTAAATGTGTTTCCAGCATCGGGATCCACGGTGCTCAGCGTGCCAATCGAGGCACCAGGCAAGTTCTCAGCGATGGTGCTACTGGAGAGGCCAACGTCCAGAGGCGTCTCGTTAACATTTCCGACGTTGATTATAAAGCTTTTTTCGACCAGTAAGCCCCCCTGATCGGTACTGCGAATCCGCACCGATCGGGTGCTGCTTTCTTCATAATTGAGCCCCTCAACAGTTCTCAGCGAGTTGCCGGAAATCTGGAAACGCGCGTTGTCCGTTGATCCTGTCCCCCCGACCAGAATGTAGGTGAAACTGTTTCCGGCATCAGGATCCGCCGTGCTGAACGTGCCGATCGTTGCATTAGATTGGTTCTCTGCAATGACGCTATTGGAAAGAGTGATATCCGTTGGAGTCTCGTTGACATTGCTGACATTGATCGTGAAGGTCTTATCAAATGTGAGTCCCCCCTGATCAGTTGTACGAATAACGACTGAACGGGTGCTGCCTGCTTCATAATTCAAGCCAACTGCGGTCCGAAGAGATGTCCCAACAATCTGAAAGCTGGCGTTATCACCTGCACCACTCACCAGTGAATAACTGAATGTGTTGAGTTCATCCTGATCCGTCGAAGACAATGTGCCAAGCGTGGCGCCTGAAGAGTTTTCGGAAACACTGCTGCCAGAAAGACCGATGTTTGTTGGAGCATGGTTAGGCGTGGTGTCAAAGATGTGGAGTTCACCAACGACGTGTGCATCTACGCCAGCTCCAGTTCTTGCTCCCACCCCGAATCGCCATGTGGACGATGGAGCCCAAGTGCCTCCAAGCTGAATTACCTTCTCCGACAACGCCGTATGCGAATAACGCAGTTCCCCCGATTCGGTCACGCTGAAATTTAGCGAGCGAGTTCCATCCGGCGCCAGGAGCGCTCTGGACGTACCGGTAAACAGGTCTTCGCGTTTGAGAACACCATTGTAGTAGGCTCGAATCGCTCCGTTCGCGGATCCGTTCACATTTGTGTCGACTGAGATCCAGACCCCGCTGCTGACGCCTGCCTCGCCAAACGAAGCGTTTGAAAGAGACCCATAGCCAAAACTGTATCCGTCCCCCCCACTTGCATCACCACCAGCATAGATTCGCATCGCGGCATTAAATGCCAAGGCTCGGGCTCCGCTGCTGTTAATGATGATCGATCCTTGCTGCCCTCCGGTTGTTCCTCCTTGCGCAGCGGCGTCTCCCCCGCTTCCGAGTTCTCGCGTTAGTACGAGGTCGGTATTTGTAGAGCGGTAATACGTGCTGCCATAGATTTGTGCGTTTGACGGAACCCCGGATGGGAATGTTGTATCGATAATCGTCGCTGCCAGCAGGCATCGTGATTCCAGCTGCTCTGGCGTTCGACTCTGCAATCCCTTTCGACGTCGGATGGTCGAACCTGCCTGAATGAAGGTGTTCTGAAGGAGCCGCTTGAGTTTGTGTTTGAGCATAGAATTGTGTGTCCTGCGATGGCAGTTGAGAATATTGAAGCTTGAAGGCTGGATAATGTCGTCTGGGAGTTGGTTACTCGGGGTCCGTCCGATTGTGTCTTTATTGATAACAGCACGCGGAGTCGTCGGTTCGTGGCGGACTCGATTTTCGGACCAACTGAGATCCCTTCTTCGGATAAATTCTTTGTGTTGATGTGGTCAGAAAACCACTGAAAATGTGTAATCGTTTGGACACTCAAGCAGCCCTGTAATCTGCGTGGAAAGCATGCTCTGTTGGCCAAGACGACAGGCGAGTCTCGAAGCGAATGCAGAAATTACAAAATGGAGGAGAATTATTTTGACATGAGAAAAAGTGGGTTGAAAAAGGTGTCTGGAACTCTCCGGCATTAGGTTTTTGCGGAGTCTTCTGATGCCTCCAAAGTTCCAGACACCTTTTTCAACCCCGTACTTGCTTGACTTTGGGACGGGTAGATCTCAACACTGTCCGCTCTTTGTGCCACTTGACGGTTCCTGTCACTAAATTTCAACGCCCCGCCTAAAGACTGGGTTTGAATTTGTTATGCGGAATCGCGTTCACCGATTTTTGGTCACCGAATACGCTACTATGGAGCTTGCCTCCATAGGGCGATAATCACCACCAGAACCCGTTGTCGGAAATGCGGCTTACGCCACCATGCCGCTCGTCGGCATGGAGCGATGATCATAATGGCAGCATTTTTTTTGGGATCATCATCCTACCCGGACGAGCCGGGTAGTGATGGGAGGGACGTCAGCATTACCGTCTGGTGATGATCATTGCTCGATGGGGACAAGCCCGCATCGGGGCTCCTCAACCATAACGTTTCTATTTTGATTGCCGAAATCGAGTTGAAACTCCAACATCCCAGCAACCAGGTGGGACATTGCTAAATTTTAAATCCCTTCGTTCGCCCCGGGTGTCAGATGTCGTCTTTACCTGCTGAGCTCGATCAAGTGTTGACAACGTCTGTGGCTGCATCCCACGAAGCGGCGGCGAATTGTCGGAGTCCAACGCTGGATGTTGCTGCGCTGATCCTGCAATACCGACCGTTCCTCAAGGCCATCGCGGCGGCGGAGTTTCCGGATCAGTTGCGGAGTCGCGTGGATGATTCGGATCTCGTACAGGAGACTATGCTCAAGGCGACTCGGCAGGCCGATCAGTTTCGCGGATCGACAGAAGCTGAACTGGAATCGTGGCTGCGTGAGACTCTGCTGAACCAGATCAGGGATTGTGTGCGGTTCAATGGTCGCCAGCAACGTGATATCGGGATCGAAATCCCGATTGCATCGTCCATGGTAGCGGCCTCTGATCCAGCAGCGAGTGAAGTGGTCAGGAAAGCCGAAACTCGGGATCTGATCCGGAAAGTGGTCAACGAGTTGCCGGACGATTACCGAACCGTGATCCTGCTCAGACAACAACTGGATTTGAGTTTTGTGGAAATCGCCGAGCAGATGAATCGCAGTCCGGACGCTGTGCGTATGTTGTGGGCGAGGGCGATTCTGGTGCTGGGAGAAAAGTTGAAATCACTGAAGAAAGAAACCTTCGATTAAACGCCACTGCTCAGCAAACGTTGGGAGTGTTGTTTTTCTGAGAAGAATTCAGACAGCCACTCAACTGAGTTCCCGGCCCAACGGGCCATCCGTTCCAATAGCCTGGCCCGGAGGGCCAGGTCCACGAACAGAAGAAACATTTTTCCGGCCCAACGGGCCAGTCATTCGGCGGGCACTGGAGCGAACTGTCGGCCCGTTGGGCCTGAGAGGTCGTTTTGGGGCGTTTTTCCTGGCCCGCAGGGCCAGGCTATGTGAACTGCTGGCCCTTTGGGCCGAAACACAACAACTCCAGATTTGGCCACAACGCAACTCAAAGTGACGAACGCACGGAACACGAACCGAAGCGGATCTTCAAGAATCCCCGGAAGAGCGGGAGAGAGTTTTTGACCACGGATACTACTAACGATCAGAATCTTTGAGTGGCGCGCAGAAATTCGGTTGCAGTCCAAAAGGAGGCTCAGGGATCGCCAGAGGCAAAATACAAATCGCATTCTTAACCACGGAGGGCACGGAGATCACGGAGGGAATCGCGGTAAGCATACGGTCAGTATGAAATCGAGAATTCAATTTTATTGCCCCGTCATCGAGCCTCAGGTACTCCGTGTTCTCCGTGCCCTCCGTGGTGAAATCACTGCGATTGGAACGACTTAGAGATACAACACTATCAACGTTTGCTGAACAGCGTAGGCCGGACCAAGCGCAGCGCCGTTCCGGCAATTGCCAG
>JAYSPO010000801.1:0-1477 GCA_043722015.1 Candidatus Kuenenia sp.
CCAGCGAGGAAATGCCTGCGGCCACCGTACAAACGAAAGGCATAATTGGTTTTTCAACCCTCACACTGACCAATCCATTTTTCAAAATTATCGCCGATACGATGACTGAAGAAGCAACGAAGCACGGCTACGAAGTCGTGGTGGTCTCCGCTGATCAGGACGTCAATCGGCAGACAGCGCAGATTGAAGATTTCATTGTCAAGGGGGTGTCAGCCATTGTGCTTAACCCGTGCGATTCGAGAGCAATCGGCACAGCTATCCGCAAAGCCAACGACGCCGGGATTCCGGTCTTTACCAACGACATCAAATACGACGGCACTGAAGGACGCGTCGAATGTCATATTGCCACTGATAACTATCAGGGCGGACGGCTGGCGGGTGATGCCATGGTCAAGCTGATCGGTGAATCCGGAGGCAAGGTTGCCGTACTCCATTATCCTGACGTCGAATCGTGCCAGTTGCGTGTGAAAGGATTTACCGAAGTGATCGATGCCCACAATGCCAAAGTCGGTGCAGCAAAAGTTGAGGTTGCCACGACGCTCAACGGTCAGGGCGCTCGTGAAGCGGGCTTTGCAGTGGCCAAAGATGCCATTGAATCGCATCCTGATCTGGCCGCTATTTTCGCAATCAATGATCTGTCCGCGATCGGAGCCCGTTCGGCGTTAGAAGCTGCGGGCAAGGCAGATCAGGTTCGCATCATCGGCTTCGACGGAACCCTCGAAGGCAAGCAGGCAATTCTGGCCGGGAAAATTGTGTGCGATCCGATTCAGTTTCCGGACAGGATGGGCCAAACCACGATCGAGATGATTGTCAAGTACTTCGATGGTGAGAAACCACCGGCAGAAATCCTGATCCCGTCAAGCCTGTACTATCTGGAAGATGCAAAGAAAGATCCTGAACTGGCGACACCCGCGAAGTAACTACGCCTACTTTTGAAAACATGCTGCAGTGGCGTCAGGTTTTAGGGTGCAATGGCGGAACGATCGACTGTAGGATGGACATTCATGTCCGTCGCATGGCCATGAGACACGGTCGAAGCGATGGCTATTGAATCTTGACGACCGCTCGATAATGCGACCGTGTTTGGTCAATATCTCGGACATGAATGTCCAAGCTACTGGTCCACCTGCCGCACATCTGCAATCTGATCGATTGAAACGGCACCGTAGGTCATCATTGAACCATCGACGTCCGTGCCGACAAGCACCAGCATGCCACGCAGGCTTTGGCGGGCGTCGGGGTAACCGCTGAGCCGGGAACCGTCGTGCAGCTGCACATCCATCAGATGCGTTTCATGGACGCCGGGCAGATCGGGATGCACGATTGCCGGAAATCGCTCCCAAGCCCATGTCCACAGCGTGGCATTTGCGTCGGCTCGGCCTGCAATGTCAAACCATTCGAGCTCGGCCTTTCGTAGATCCTTCAACGAGGCCTGATGACACCACGGCCTCAGGACCTGCTCAATCCACCCGCGCCG
>JAYSPO010000802.1:0-4358 GCA_043722015.1 Candidatus Kuenenia sp.
TTCTGGCAAACTTCCTGAAACGCGGGTTCCAGTGAATCACGGATGACTGTTCTTTTGTCTTCCGGGATCGTTGCCTCAAGCGCCTGCACGACGAGTGAATCTTCAGCGTATTCCCGCGTACGAGCGCGGAGTGACTGCATGAGAATCTGTTGCCGTTGTTCATCGGTCAGATTTGGATCTGATTCGATTCTGCGACGGACGCCACCCAGCACGTCATCGACGAACACAGGCTTGCCGTTGACGGTGGCCACGACACTGGAACCTGTCAGCGGAGCGACCCCGATTTCATGGAAAGCCACCGGCACAACACTACCTTCAGGCGGATTGGCCTGTTGCGCCAATCGTTGCTCTTCCGCATCTGCGTCCTGATTGACGAGCGATCTCCGTGGCGGGGCTGCCGTGAAGACAGGATTGTCTTCCTTGACCGTCGTCCCCTTGCATCCCACGTTCAGGCCGGACAACATTAGTCCTGCAAACACAATCAACATGCGTGCCTGTCCCGTCCGCAATGCAGGGCTCAGAAGCGATGGTGTGGGAATGCGAGAGGCCAAGGAATTCACCCTGCGAGGCAATTGATCGGGTGCGGGTTGGAAATCATCGAGAGAGAGGCGCGCAGATCGGACGGAAGAACTGTCCTGAGTCAGGAGCCGCATCATACGGCTTTTTGTGAAAACCGATCAAGGCCGGAATCGTCACTGTAAACTGCCGTCGCCACAGGATTTACAGCGGCAGAATCTGCCGGATATCATGCGACATGCGGCTCGCGGATTCAGTCGAGGAATCAGTTTCGAGCCTGTCAGATAGCCAAACGACAATTTGCGCAGCAAATAGTTTGTGGGCCATTTTTTGATATTCTTCACGCGGTCAGGAATGAGGCAGGGGCGAGCGGCTGGGCGTCAGCCCTCCGTGTGTTTTTTCGCAGGCCATGGAGGGCTGACGCCCTGCCGCTCGCCATTGTCAATTCGCACCGCGTGAAGAATAATTTGGTCTGGAGCGATCAGGAACCACCCGTCGATTGACGTAAATGATGGCGACCGCATCAGAAACACGCGGCCACAGCCTGTCTTGACAGGAATCTACAAAAGCAACAGATTGGACATTAGCTACGCTTACATTTCAAAACATGATGCAGATGAGTCAAGTTTTGAGTGCGATGGTGGAACGATCGAATGTAGGATGGACATTCATGTCCGTCGCATAGCCCTGAAACACGGTCGAAGCGATGGTTATTGGACCTTGACAGCCGCTCGATAAGGCGACCGTGATTGGTCAATATCTCGGACATGAATGTCCAGGCTACAGGAATCGCAGCCTTGGACCGAGTTGCCTCATAGGTTTGAATGTGCGGATGGCATTCTTGCGAATCAAAGTGATTCCAGCCGTTACTTTGCTGGAAGTCAGCGACGGAAGTCGCGAAGGCTGCTGAATGAAACTCTGTTGGCTGACCACCGTTCTTGTCTGTGCTGTGCTGTCGGAAAACGTTCAGGCCCAGACTCGCATCATTGACCGCGGTGCCGCGAAATGCGAGATTGTAGTGCCATCAGATGGCGGTGGAGTTGCTGTTCAACGTGCCGCGGCAGAAATTGCGAAGTATCTCAAGAGAATGTCCGGCTCGGACGTTGGCATCGTGCGTGAAGGCGAGGCCACGCAGTCGCTGGCAATCCATATTGGTCCAACGACCGTCGCCCAGCGAAGTGTTCCTCAGGATCTGACGCTGCACTCCGAGCGATTTGTCATTCAGTCCGTTCCGGAAGGTGTTGTCATTTGCGGTGGCAGTGACCGAGGAACATTGTACGGAGCCTACCATTTTCTCGAAGCCCTGGGGTGTCGCTGGCTGACTCAGGATCCGGACGATGAAATTGTTCCGAAACTATCTTCCATCAATGTTCCTGAGCTGTCCGTGGACTCTCGCCCGGCCTTTGACTGGCGACTGTTCAGAGGAAATCAGCCCTACCTGGAACCCTGGGGTCTAAAGCTCGGGATGAATGGTTTCTTTTCTCCTGAGACAGCCCGTGAAAACGGTGTGGCTCTGTTTCTGCCCTCACAGGCAAGCGGCGTTCACACGTTTTCGCAGTTGATTCCCGCTTCAAAATATTTTGCCGGTCACCCCGACTGGTTTATGAACGCGGATGGACTGCGAACGAAGACCCTCGCTGAGATCGGAGGACAGTTGTGTTTGACGGCACCGGGCTTGATTGAAGAGTTTACCAGTCGTGTTCGCGAGATCTTTGATGCTGATTCCTATTGCCGGGTTGTTTCCATCAGCCCGAACGATGGCTACGGCTGGTGCAAGTGTAAGGCATGCCTCGAGCTGGATCGTCGGCTGTGTGGAGCCCGAGCGACACGAGTCGATTTGCGGCGCGATGAGCCATTTGTCGGTGATCGGCTCTTCTGGTTCGGCAATGAGGTCGCTCGTCGAATCGCGGAGTCGCATCCGGATCACAAACTGCTCATGCTTGCGTATGTCAATTACGTTGAGCCTCCGGATTCTGTGCGACCGGTCTCTGGTATCGTCCCGTTTGTGTGCCATTATGTTCCGGCCGACTACGGTCGAGCGATTACAGATCCGTCGTCGGAGGCTAATCGCCAGTTCAACGAGTTGTTGCTCAAATGGCGAGAGCTTTCGCCGGACATGATGGTTTACAGTTATGTCGGCAAATCCATGTGGTGGAACCTTCCGCGGCCGATTCTGCAGAATTTTGCGACCGATATCAAGTACTTTCATTCGCTGGGCATTCGGCGATATTACTGCCAGAGTCCGCTGGATGCGTGGGATCTTGATGGTCCGCTGTACTACGTGCTCACCAGACTCCTGTGGGATCCTCAAGCGAATCCGCAAACACTTGCTGATGAGTGGATCAACGGAATGTTTGGTCCGGCTGCAGACGAGATGACGACGTTTTACGGATGCGTTGAGAAATCGATCAAGAAGACGGGCAAGCCATACAGCGACGATCCACCGGGACAAGTTCCGGGGCTGTTTGATCAAGTCGAACTGGAACTGGCACTGCGGGCGATTGAACGAGCGGAGAAGGTTTCGGCTCCGGAAAAAGTTCGAGCCCGGGTCGATCGCGTGGCGCGAACATTTCGCAGTGGCTTCTGGATGATTCGATGTCTTGAAGAGGACAAGCTTGGCCCGCCGTCGATTGTGCAGGGGCTATTTTACACGGGACTTCCACTGACACTCTGTGGATGTCTTCTCGCCTTTCGACGGGAATCCTCCGCACGGCGTCATGGGATGAGGGGTTCTCCGTCGTTCTGGCTGATAATCTCGATCATGATCATGCTCCTGATCGCCGATCGTGCCCTGAACCTCCGAGAATCGGTGATTGAGATACTGAGGAGTTTTGTGGAGTCACAGGATTGGTATCGGAGCCGAGCGGTTCGCCGTATCGTATTCGTCACCGTCGCAGGTGTCGGAGGATTTCTGGTCGTTGGTACTCTGATGTGGTCTGCGTTCGGTCAGCTGAAGAAAAACACGCCCGCGTTAGTTGGGACAATTTTTCTTGGCGGCTTTTTCCTCGTTCGAGCGTCGTCGTTCCACGAAGCAGACGGGCCGTCCCCATTTCACCGATTCGATTCCGCGTTTCGGCAATCGTACGCAGGACTCAGCAGTCAATGGATTGTCGAACTGACGTCCGTAACCACGATTGCGGCTTCGGCTCTGCTGACTTCGCGACGGCTTGGCATTGTGAAGCCGCAGTCATGATTTTCTGAGCGATGAAAACTACCGGTGAAAACTACAGAAACTACAGAACTACAGGGGACACAGCATTATGAACTACAGGGGACACAGCATTATTGCAGCGAACGCTAAAAGTATGGCGAGTTTTGATGACATCATTTGAGGTACTGGCTCGGGTTCTTTGCCCCGAGGGGAACTGGCAAAGCGTCGAATCGCGATGGTCAGCGCAGCAGCGAACCCATGAGCAATGCGATCCGCAGCCGAACTTGGCTGTTTGGGCTACGCCGGAGCCAGCAACTCGCGGGTTTCCTGGCGAGTGCGGTAGCGGCGAGAAGTGGACTTTGAACGATGCTCGTCGATTCTCTGAGGCTGACCGGCAACGACGCTGAACAGTTTGCCGAAATCTTTCACAAGACGACACCAGATCTCAGCCGAGATTCCCAGCCGATCAAACAACGGAGCAAACTGTTTCGGCGTCGAACCTCGCTTGCCAGAACGTGTCTGTCGAGCCGTCCAGTCCAGCAGACTCAGATACTCCGCCGTCGATATCGGCAGAAACCCCTTGTTGCTGCAACGAGCACCCCGCTTGTGAACACACGGTCCTGTCGTACTCGATCCACCTCGCAGTTCCACCGGTGCCAGATGACGGCCACCATTGTAGCCCATGTCGCCG
>JAYSPO010000803.1:0-9562 GCA_043722015.1 Candidatus Kuenenia sp.
TCGGATATGTTCCACCATGCGAAGATAACCGACATCCGGTTTGTCAAAGATTCCTCGTGAATCGGCGGACACGGTATCCGCGCTCCAGCCGAGATTTCGAAACGTCACGTGTTTCTCGCCACAGGTGCCGGCCAGCGTGGCTTCGAGGTGTTCCGACAACTGAGCCCGTTCAAGGAATGTTGCGCCGACAAAAACCACATGATCGCCGTCTTCAAACTGAAAGGGAGCCGCGCGAATTTTCGCCGGCAGAACCGCTGCCGCAAACTTTTCTGGTGCTGAGACGGTGAACCGAACTCCCGGTTCGCCAGCGAAGGGTTTGGCTTCGAGCCAGTCACGGTCATTGAAGTCTGTCTGTTGCCAACCAACGGGCGGCACGATGGATGCCATCCGCCACAGGCCGCTGACCGCTGATTTCTGGTCTCCTTGAACTGAGGAAATCGCGATTCCGAACAAGGCCACTTTGTCCGCAGAATGCACTTCGACGGCGACGGTGTTTCGGCCTTGTCTGAGCAGCGACTTGACGTCGAACCCCAGTGCCGTGACGCTGCCACCGGACTTCCGCATGGCGACGTTCTTCAAAATCCGCTGACCATTGACATACAGCGAACAATGTTCGTCTGTGACGATGGTCAGTTGTGCCGACTCCGAATTTTCCACTGCCCGATCGACCGCCCATCGATACCAGCCACTGGCCGTGCCGTCCTGCACGTCGGATTGGAACCAGGTCAGCGCCGGCGCTTCCTGAGCCATGCTGACAGTCTGCAGGCACACGACAGCCGTCGCACTTACCAGGCAGCGAAACAGTTGCAAAAAGAGACGTTGGGCCATTTGGACGGGCTCGGAAGTGAAAAAGGCAGGATGAGTGAAAATGTAGGCGATGTCGCTCCGCCGACTCGCATTTCGGTGGATGAACATGCGAAAACAAGGCGGCGAAGCGGTCAGCATAATTCATCTGCAATCGCTTTGAGCATTTTAACCAGAGAATCTCAGGCGGCGGAGCGACTGAGCTACGATAATCGACGCAGCAACATACCCAAACCTGAGCCAGATTCCAGCGAGCGGCAATAAAGTTCGCTCGTTCACTTGCGGGATTGTCGGGGGATTGGACGATACGCGGTTAAGCAATGCATGCTGCGATGTTTATGCGTCGGGTATGGTCCGGCAAAACTTTTTTGTTTATGGTCATTGAGGCGTTATGAAACTATCAGTTTTTCTGGCTCTGATCGGTGGCTGTTATGCTGTGGCAGGGGATTCCGTGGCTGATGAGAGGACCGTCAAATCTGTCGCAGTCACGCATGTCGAAGTCCCCGCAACGGAGGCTGCGGATATCCCAAAACAACTGCAGACAAAAGCCATCGAAGACGACAAGGCGGCGTTCGGGTATTGGGGCACAGATCCGGACAAGTACACGGGCTGGACATCGCATTCCAATCGACTTATCCCGGTCTATGCATTTGGTTCCAAAGGCAGCGGCGACGGCGTTGACCTGGATTCCTATACGGGTCCGAAGAGTGCCTACCGTTCCGAAGCCAAAGTGGAGGCTTTGTATGGTTACGTGCCGGAAAAAACTGTCAACGCGAATGCCGTCTGGATGGACCAGACAAACATCGCCGACATGCAGCGTGCGGCCGCTGCGGCTGGCAAAAAGTACATCTTTCTGGTTGTGTTTGACGGTATGGATTGGCAGACGACCCGTGCCGCGGCCGTGTGGAATCAGAAGAAAGTGACGTACAGCGAAGGCCGTGGTCACGGAACGCATTTTCAGGACTATGACGCCAACGGGACGACGCAATTCGGCTTTTTCGTCAGCAGCGCGCATAACCAAGGCACGGACGTCGATGTCAACGCACAGACGGTAAAGAATCCCGGGGGCACGATTCGTGGCGGCTACGACGCTGGATCTGCGGGTAGTTCACCGTGGGACTTTCCCAACGATCCAGATTATCTGATCGCCAGGCCAGCGTCAGGAAATCCAAAGCATAACTACACGGACTCATCGTCCTCAGCCACCAGTATGACAGCGGCGATCAAGACATTCAACGGCGGTGTGAACGTGGATTCGAACGGAACGCCGGTCGCGACAGTCGCTCACGAACTGCAAAGCAAAGGCTGGCGCGTCGGAGCTGTCTCATCCGTGCCGATCAGCCATGCGACGCCCGCCGCATCGTATGCTCACAATGTGTCGCGGGACGATTACCAGGATCTGACGCGCGACATGCTGGGACTGCCTTCAATTCAGCATCCGCACACACCATTGCCGGGTCTGGACGTGGTGATTGGCGGTGGATACGGAAATACAGGCGACGCGAAAAAGGGCAATGCCAGCCAGGGCACAAACTTTGTTGAAGGAAATATCTATCTGACAGACGCCGACCTGCAAACGATCAGCATCGATCACGGCGGTCAATACATCACCGCCGTGCGAACTGCCGGACACAAGGGTTCGCAGCTGTTGCAGGACGCGACCACTGCGGCCGTGAAAGGCAATCATCGCCTGCTGGGATTCTTCGGCAACGGTCAGTACAACGGCCATTTGCCCTTCGCCACCGCCGATCGACGTTACGATCCCGCGCCCGGTGTCGGTAAGAAAGCCGAAACGTACTCGCCCGCTGACGTGGAAGAAAACCCGACGCTTGCTGAGATGACGACGGCAGCCATCACGGTGCTCGGCCGAGACAAGACACCGTTCTGGATCATGGTCGAATCCGGCGACGTAGACTGGGCCAACCACGACGACAACATTGACACCTCCATCGGTGCAGTCAACAGCGGCGACGATGCGGTAAAAGTCATTACCCAGTGGGTGGATTCCACCAGCAACTGGAACGAATCGCTGCTGATCGTGACGGCGGATCATGGTCACATGCTGAATCTGGTGAAGCCTGAGTTGCTGGTTCAACCGGAGTAGATCCTTTCTGCCGGAAAGGATTTTCCGTATGGCAACTTGTTGCGACCTGCGACCAAACACAGGTTGATTATGCTTTATGTGGGCGAAATTGTGGTGTTGAGATGTAGCCGAATTCGTGAGCATTCGGGCGGAAAGTCAGCCCGCGTCCGAATTCTCGCGAATCCGGCTACAACTCATTCCATGCGGCTCAAAGTATAAATGTCATCAGGGCGACTTAGAACGGAGGTCGGTCCCAGAGCGGTTCGAGCTTCGCTCGAAAATCCTCCCGGGCGGGAGGACCTGCTTAAAGTTTTTGGAGCAATGCTTGAACAAGACTGAAACTCACGTCGCATGTGCGGGTTGCGGATGTCTGTGCGATGATATCTCGCTGACATTTGCAGACGGGCACATTTCGAAGTTTGAGCCGCAGTGTGCGCTGGGAGAACGCTGGTTCCGCAATCATTCCGAAGCCACTCAGCCAGTCGCCGAGCTTGACGGCAGCGCCACAGATTATGACAGCGCCCTGCGCAAGTCGCTGGAGTTACTTCAACGAGCCGATTATCCGCTGATCTATGGACTGTCCCGCAGTTCCAGCCCTGGCCAGCGTGCGGCAGTTGCGCTGGCTGATCGCATCGGAGCGGTGATCGACACCACGGCATCGATGTGCCACGGTCCGTCGATCATGGCGTTGCAGGAAGTCGGCGAAGTGACGTGTACGCTCGGCGAAGTTCGCAATCGTGCCGACCTCGTGATCTTCTGGGGATGTCATCCGGCTGCATCGCATCCACGTCATGCTGACCGCTATTCCGTGTTTGCGAAAGGCAGATTTACTCCGGAGGGCCGCGACAGTCGCAAGGTTGTGATGATCGGAGAAGCGGACAAAGTCGCCGACTGGAAATTGTCTCCGAGCGGCGGCGAAGCAGATCTGGTCATTCCCGTACCGCTCGACGGTGACTTTGAAATCATCGCTCAGCTGCGCGCGCTGCTGCGCGGCACGCATCTGAGTGGTGTGTCGCGGCCTGTGCTGCAACTCATGGAATTGATGAAGAATTGTCGCTACGGCGTCGTGTTTTTTGGCCTTGGTCTCGCAGGATCGCGGATGTGGGAAGGCCACCTGCCCACGAATTCAGGACACATTCACGTTGCCGCACTGCTGCAACTCGTCGCGGAACTCAACGCCGTGACACGGTTCACTGCCCGTCGAATGCGGATGCAGGGCGATGTGTCGGGGGCGGATAATGTTTTGCTGTGGCAGACGGGATATCCGTTTGCGGTCGATATCGCTCGTGGCTATCCGCGTTACAATCCCGGCGAGTTTTCCGCAAATGAACTGCTTGAACGGTGCGAATCGGATCTGTGTGTGATTGTCGGAGCGGAAACGATCCCGTATTTTTCACACGCAGCCCGAGATCATCTGCAGTCCATTCCGACGATCGTGATCGATTACCCCAACGCACCGCTTGAGTTTACTCCCACGGTGCGTTTCACGACCGCTGTTTATGGATTGCACGCAGCAGGAACGGCATATCGAATGGACAATGTCCCACTTCCGCTCCGTGCCCTTCAGCCGTCGCACTACCCGACGGACGAAAAAGTGCTGACCGATTTGCTGGCGGGGTTCAGGGGGGATTGACTATCCTTCGTCGGCATGTCACTGAAAATACGACACATAACAGGAATTTACCCTTGGCTGAGAAACGCGACTTTGATGAGTTCCTTGAAAAGTTTCAGAAGCACCATCAGGTCATGGTTGAGGAACTGCACAAGGTGATCGTCGGTCAGGACGACGTCATCGATCAGATTCTGGCGGCCATCTTTACAGGCGGTCACTGCCTGCTGGTCGGTGTCCCCGGTCTCGCAAAGACTTTGGTGGTCAGCACCATTGCGAAGCTGCTGGACGTCAACTTTCGCCGCATTCAGTTTACGCCAGACCTTATGCCGTCTGACATCACCGGCACAAACGTCCTTGAAGAGAGTGACACCGGACGCCGCGAGTTTCGCTTTGTGGAAGGTCCGGTCTTCACCAACATCCTGCTGGCGGACGAAATTAATCGTACTCCGCCGAAGACACAATCGGCACTGCTGCAGGCGATGCAGGAACGCGAAGTCACAGTGGGACAGACGACTTATAAGTTGCCGGAACCGTTCTTTGTGATTGCCACTCAGAACCCTATTGAACAGGAAGGCACGTATCCGCTGCCGGAAGCGCAGCAGGACCGGTTCATGTTCAATGTGCACGTCGATTATCCTTCGTTGGAAGAAGAAGAAAAGATCCTTGAAGCCACGACTTCCGGTGACCGGGCAGAAGTTCGCAAAGTTCTGTCAGCGAAATCGATCCTGTATCTGCAACGCCAGATCAGCCAGATCGTGGCCAGTCCATTCATTATCAGCTACGTCGCCAGACTCGTCCGCGCGACACGACCAAAGGATGCGGGCGCACCGGATTTCATCAAGCGCCTTGTCGATTGGGGAGCAGGTCCGCGTGCCGGCCAGAATCTGATTGCCGGAGCCAAAGCTGCGGCCGCGATGGATGGTCGACCGAATGTGACGATCGCCGATGTCCGCAAGGTGGCCATTCCGGTGCTGCGACATCGTGTCTCGACAAATTTCCAGGCTCAGGCCGAAGGGTTTAATATCGACGAGATCATCCGAAAGCTCGTCGCTACAGTCCCTGAACCCAACATCCCCAAATACGAAAAATAGTCTAGGAGGCGCGGTGAATTCAACCGTGCTCGAGGATCCCAAAGATGGCAAAACCAAAAACCATCGTACTTCGCAGCAGCAGCAGCAATCTCGCAAATCTCTCGATCCAGCACATCGACAACAGTGGCCCCGGGACAATTCTGGCAGACTTCGAGGCACTGCTCGATTTCGTTTCGACTGGCGTGCGCTCGACCGGAAAGCACCACCTGTTGCCGATGGATCGGCTTCGCGAGCTGGATGAGCGGATGACCATACCGTTGCGCCCGAATCTGCAACGACCACAACAACGGTCCTTTCCTCACATCAACGGATTGTACCTATTGTTGCGCGCGACTCAGATCGGGATTCCGGAAGGTCAGGGCAAAACCAGTGGGCGACTGAAGCTTGATCCCTTCATGTGCGAGCAGTGGCTTCAGCTCAACCCGACGGAGCGGTATTTCAGTCTGCTGGAAGCCTGGCTGCGAAAGAGTTCCTGGGAAGCAATCGGACTCCACGGCTCAGCTCAGTTCGGTTACTTCGCTATGGAGGTGCGCATGCTATGGGAGTCGATCCGGCCGGAAGGCCGCAGCTTCTCGGAAAGGGAGCAGGTTCGGGGCGGAATCGTGGACAGCGTGCAGCAGTCCACCACGCTGGCGTTGCTCGAACTTTTCGGATTGATGACAGTGGAAAGGGAGCAACCCGCGAAAGGGCAGAATTGGTGCGTTACAAACATTTGCCACACGCCTTTTGGAGACGAACTGCTGGGGGTCGTGTTCGGCGAAATTCAACGCTCGCTGTTCGCTCATGAGCATTTTGAATCCGACTTCGGTGCCTGGCAAACAGTGTTTCAATCCTGCTTCCCGCAGTGGATCAACAACCTTCGGTTCGCTGAGCCGGAATTTCGGGATGGGATCTACTATTTCAAAGTGTCCCTCGGCACACCATGGAGACGAATCGCAATCCCAGCGGAGTCGTCTTTGGACGAGCTTGCTGAGTGCATCATAGGCGCGTTCGATTTCGACGGCGATCACCTGTACGCATTTCAATTTGTTGAGCGCGATGGCCAGAAGTTAACGGTGGAACATCCCCGCGTTGGCGATGCTGAGCTGCACACCGACGAAATCGCAATCGGCTATTTGCCTTTGCAGGAGGGTGAGTCGATGCCGTTTCAGTACGACTTTGGTGCCGACTGGCGATTCAACGTGAAATTGGAAAAGATCGCGCCGCCCGACCCGGAAATATCGAGTCCCTTCATTGTCGAATCACATGGTGAAGCGCCACCGGAGTATGGTTCAGACGAAGAATGGTAGGACTGCAGAGTGCGTTTCTGTTGGACAGAAGTGTTGACAGGATGTACTCGACTCGGAGAGTCGCGCAACGTACGATGCCGGTTCAATTTCGCCATCTCTACCAGCAAACAACGTACATCCCTTGAATTCTCCAACTGCCAGACACTGCCGCGTGTTGTCATTGATTCCACCAATGACACAACTGAACACGCCGTATCCATCGACGGCCTACATCACCGGATTTCTGCGTTCACGCGGCGTCGATGCGGTGCAGGATGACTTGGCACTCAAACTTGTCCTTCGGCTGTTTTCTGCGACGGGCCTTGCGGCCATCCGGGAGCAGATCAGTGCCGCCCACAGTGAGAATTCTTCCATTGTGATTCGGAACTTCTGCGATGAGTTTGACCAGTACCATGCCGCCATCGACCAGACGATGCTGTTCCTTCAGGGCCGCGATTCAACGCTGGCCCATCGTATCAATTCACGCAGTTTTCTTCCGGAAGGTTCACGCTTCAATGCATTGGATGTTTATGAAAGCGACGATGGAGACGGTGGCGATCCTCTGAACTGGGCCTTTGGCTCGCTCGGAATGCAGGACAAAGCTCGTCACTTTGCCACGCTGTATCTGAGCGATATCGCAGACGTTGTGCGGGAAGCTATCGATCCTCGCTTTGAATTCGTGCGTTATGCTGAATCGCTCGCTGCCAGCCAGCCGACATTCGATCCGCTCGCTGCGGCGCTGGCGGCCCCGATGAATCTCATGGATACCACGCTGCGGGCGCTGACGCTCGAATCCATTTCGCGGCACCAGCCGGATCTGGTTCTCATCACAGTTCCGTTTCCCGGCTGCGTGTATGCGGCGTTTCGGATTGCGCAGACAATCAAGCGGCAGCATCCAGGGATTGTGACGGCTCTGGGCGGTGGATTCGTCAACACGGAATTGCGTGAACTGGCTGAACCGCGCGTATTTGATTACTTCGACTATGTGTCACTCGACGATGGTGAACGTCCGCTGCTGGCATTGCTGGAACATCTGCGTGGCGAACGACCGCAATCGCAGCTGGTGCGGACCTTCGTGCGCAGCGGCGAACCGCCCGCGGTTGAATACATGAACTCCGGCGAACCCGATATCCCATTCGCTGAAGTCGGCACGCCCACATGGGACGGGTTGCCGATCAGTGATTATTTATCGACGCTCGACATGCTCAATCCCATGCACCGGCTTTGGTCAGACGGTCGCTGGAACAAGCTGACAGTCGCACACGGCTGCTACTGGAAGAAGTGCAGTTTCTGCGATATCACCCTGGACTATATCGGCCGATACGATGCCGTCGCAGCGTCCACGCTGGTGGATCGCATCGAAGCCATTGTGCAGGAGACCGGCCAGACGGGATTTCACTTTGTCGATGAAGCGGCTCCTCCAAAAGCGTTGAAAGCGATGGCGGAAGAATTGCTGCGACGCAGCGTCGTGATTTCATGGTGGGGTAATATTCGCTTTGAAAAAGCCTTCACGCCTGAACTTTGTGAACTGTTGGCGGCCAGTGGCTGCATTGCAATTTCCGGCGGCCTGGAAGTGGCATCGGACCGTTTGCTGAATCTGATGAAGAAGGGTGTCTCGGTTTCCCAGGTCGCGCGAGTCACTCGGGCGTTCAGTGACGTGGGGATTCTGGTGCATGCGTATCTGATGTACGGTTTTCCGACGCAGACAGTTCAGGATACCGTCGATGCACTGGACTATGTGCGACAGATGTTTGAGGAAGGCTGCATCCAGTCGGGCTTCTTTCATCGATTCACATGCACGGTCCATTCGCCGGTGGGAAAGAATCCGGAAGAATATGGCGTCAGTCTCATCCCACTGCCACCGGTGACGTTTGCAAAAAATGACATTGGGTTCATCGATCCGACGGGCGTCGATCATGAATCGCTCGGCACGGGACTGAACAAGGGACTCTACAACTTCATGCACGGTGTGGGTCTGGATGCCGATATCCGAAGCTGGTTTCCGGGTCGAGTTCCGCGTTCGAAGGTGCCCCGGGATTATGTTGTTCGTGCGCTGCAGGCGACGGCAAATCGTTGATTGTGTCGATGCTGCGGCGAGGCGATTTATACGTAAGTTCGTTAAGGAGTGCCCGTGATATCTCAAAATCTGCCAATCGTGTTCCTGATGGCAGCCGTTGTTGGGCTGGGCTGCGCTGACGCCACAGACGAATTGCCAGCGTTCAGGATCATGACGAAACGTCAGGAGGACAAACTGGAAGTCAAAGTGGATAAGGACACGGCGATTTTCTCGGTCCACAGCCCATTCGGAATCAGTCAGGCTACGATCGAACGGACAGTTGAAAAATGGCCGGACTCTGTGATGCTGCGATTGCATCTGAAGGGTCTGGAGAGTTTCGAGGGCAATCCGCATACGATGCAGGTCAACTGGATCGACTTTTATCGTTGAGTTGGTGCGTACCTGCAATCTTCATGATCGTCGCCGACACACAAACACAATCCGATCACAGCATAGCCGTTTCCGGGATAAAGTATGGCTCAGCGCTGATCCTGCGAATTGAACGTGTGGCTCGGTCGAACCCTCGACACCGATTCGATACAGTGCGGTACGCCGCCGATTTTGTGATCGCCGCGTCGCAAACGTCGATGGCTTGACTTCAGGTCCAGTCCGGAGTCTGACCTGTTCAATAAACATTCAGAATCAATG
>JAYSPO010000804.1:0-1125 GCA_043722015.1 Candidatus Kuenenia sp.
GGAAAATGCACCTTCAGCCATTCGGGAATTTCCATTTGCCATTTTGGGTGCAGGTGTGCTTCGATTTCATCGATGAGAACGACGCCTGGCCTTTGTACAACGACGCGATTTCGGGCATCGCGGCCGAACAAACCGACTGCACCATATACATCTGCCATTCCGTGTATCAGATCCAGAACCGTCGCGTAAACGCTTCTACAGCCGTCGCTGATGTCCCGCATTGGAAGTTCGACTCCCCGACCGTCCATTACATAGACATGATCGACGGTGATCTGTGATATTTTCATGCCGTGCGGCAATAGGCCATCGCCCAACAAATCCTTTGCACCGCTTAATAGCGCTGCCAATTCGCTGCTGTTTGATTCTCTTTGTCGGGAATTGTTGAGCCGTAACCAAGACTCGCTCTCGCTGAGTGCGGCGTCTTCTCTGAACAGTGTGACGAAGCGACTCATCGCTTCACGTACGATGCTAAATCGCTCAGATGCCTGAGAGCCGCCGGAGAGGCGTCTCATGGGTCCGTAGCCAGCGCAAAACCAGCCACGTGCGTTGGGGTCCCAAGGCCCGCGCAAGGCTGGATGAACGCGAGTCGACTTGATGGTGCGTCGCTCGATTCCTTTGAATTCCGGAACACCCATTTCGCGAGCATCACCCTGCTGCCGGGTTTCTGCGGCCCACCTAACGCCGGCTTCAAAAACAGGGGGCGGAAGGCCGCCTTTGGTCTTGAATCCATCGTAGGATCTGTCCCAGACAATCTGTGCCAGGGATTCGGCTCTCGACTGATTGGGGCTCAGCCAGCCTGCAGGACTTACCAGTAATTGCCGGCCCGCGTCGGGACCGATCAATGCCAGACTGATGGCTTTGAGCAACGTGGATTTTCCAGATGCGTTGCCGCCAACAAGAACAGTCCATCCGGGAAATGTACCGTCTGGGCGCTCGAAGTCAAACTGAAGCTGTCTGAAGCCCTTGACGTTGTCCAGTTGAATTGCTTTTACATACATAATTTTATTCCGGATATTTCACTGGAAACGCCACCACTGTATTTCAAGACTTGACATCGTAAGCTCCGCAGGACCGATGCATGGGCAATCCACTGAACTTAAGCCTCACCCCAGGGCGATTGCATGA
>JAYSPO010000805.1:0-1983 GCA_043722015.1 Candidatus Kuenenia sp.
CGAAAACGGCTATCAATGCAACATGTTTCGACATGACGACTACATCATCACTATTTCCCGGCACTTCGGATAATTTCCGCATCCCCAGAACTTTTTTCCCTGCCGTTCACCTTTCTTCGCAGTTCGAGGCACCATTTGAGTCCCGCATTTTGTGCAGGTCGGTGTGTCATCAAGACTCGCAAACGTCGTCTTGGGAACTGCAACTTTGGCAACTCCAGCAATGGTCTGCCGAACAAGCTCCGCGAGATTCTGAGGATTGTATCCCGTTGCCGCAGTGACATGCAGTATTGGCAAGTTCGCAGCTCCAAAGACTTGATCAACGAACTCATCACGATCCTGTCTGTCACGTCGGGCATGACTCTTATCATCCAGCTCCACACCGAGAACAGGCTTCATAGACACTGGATCGCAAAGCAAGAAATCAACATGTTTCCGGTCGATCTTGTTCCGGTACGACAGGCTCTTCTCGCCGTTTTTCACAAAGAACACGTCAGCCAGACTGACCTTTGGACAAATGACGTATGAACTACTGATCGCTCCCGTAAGCACCCGATAGAATGAAAACTCTGCGGCAGACAAAAAATCGTCTCTTTGCCGGTACTGCAACTCTTCAGAAACTTGCGAACTGCTGTCTGGGCGAATACCGAAAAGACTCAGGAATGATCCGAAGCAGCCGAGCGGCTCTGAATCTGGCATCGTGAATCTACTTCGTGGTTGGCATTCTTGGTGATGTGAAAAACGCTCCCATTGATCAGCTTTGCTGGTATCTTCGCCATGGAATGTTTAGTTTTCGTGAACCCTTTGCCTGAATCTCACAAAGCGAGAAGTTGCTGATGATTTCGATATCCCAACTCTGGACCACAACCACTTCGAACTGGCACTGCGGGAGATTGTGGGGGTTCAATCAGTGACAACACAGGTGACAACGAACCGACCGGAGCGACGGCATTGGGGCCACTTTTGAAACGGTCAGTAAACGAAAAAAGCCGCGAGATTCGCGGCCATTCGTCTGGGTACGTAGTGGTTCCATTTAGGAAAATGGGCGCTGAGGGACTTGAACCTTACGGCTACAACGCTGGAGAAAAGGCATTCCCTGAAACTGGTGGGGCTCAGGGTGGGGCAATTGAAAACGATGCCGTTTCGGAGGGGCAATTGAGGCAGCAAGCCCTGGAAGATCTGCAGCGCGCGTGGAAGTCAATTCGGCGGATGGAGACTCTTTCAGACGATCCCTCGGAAGCCACGGTTGCAGGACGCGCCTTGGCGTTCGTCGACAAGGCGTTCACCGAACTTGAAAACGGTGGACGATGAGTCAGTCCGATATGAATCTGACGCCGGCACAGCGAGCGCTGCAGGAGCTCGCCCTCCGGCAGATGGCGGCGGTTCAGGATACTCTCAGGCGGCTGGAGAGCATCACGGGCGATCAGGGAGACCGGGAAGCCGTCCAGGACGCCAACGGCAGCGTAGCCTCTGCGGTGGGCATTCTGAGCGAATGGTTTGGGCAAGAACCTGACAACAACTTCCAAGAGACTCTTTGACACCACCACCGCCAGCGATGCAGCGCTTGTCCATCCTGCAACTGTTCGCAAGTGGGATTCCTGTCTGCATCATGACCGACCAACGGCGACGACATCACCGCGGGACGTGTGAACGACTGCAGACAAAATCGGAAAAAAGGAAGCGCGGCCAATCGAAGTTTGACCCGTGAAGACGCCACCGCCAGTGCCTCCGCCGTGCTTCTCCCGATGAGCCGTGTTCTCGTTACTGCGGTCGCTCTGCGGAGCTGGACTCGATCGACCGACGCCGAAAAGCGAGACACCGCCGGCAGCGTCTCCGAAATGAGCGTTCTCTGCAGACAGGGGTTCCCGCGGCGGATCCAGACGCTGAAACTGGCGGCGGCGGCCGTCGCCTCCGAAAAGCGAGGCCCTGCAGCGTCTCGCAGAACAGAGACAGCGGATCCCGAATCGGACCAGAATTCGAGCTTTG
>JAYSPO010000806.1:0-3252 GCA_043722015.1 Candidatus Kuenenia sp.
TTTTTCCGCGATCATCTGAGGCAAAAACATGGAGAACAGGCGCACTATGTATTCGATTCTCCCGAGTTCCTATCTTGCACTTTTTTCTTCAAATCCTCCATTCTTTTGATAAAGGACAGCCAACGTGACCAACAGCGGTCAAGCGACAGACGCTGTTCTGCGTGTTTTGTTTGTTTGCACAGGGAATACATGTCGCAGCCCAATGGCTGAGACTTTGTTCCGTAAACTCGTGACTGAAAAGCTTGACTGCCGGGACTGGGAATTGCGAGAACGTGGGATCGATGTCTTTTCTGCGGGAATCGCAGCGGGTGAAAGTGACCCTGCGACACGCGAAGCGGTACAAATCATGCGGGAGAGCGATTTAGATCTGTCGCAGCACTTGAGCCAGCAAGTTACGGCTCCAATGCTGGAAGAATCCACACTGGTACTCACGATGACAGACCGACATCGGCTTGCCTTGATCGAAGCACGCCCTGACCTGTCAGACCGATTTCGAATGCTCAATCGATCAGACGCCGATATTGCGGACCCCATCGGTGGAACTCTGGATGATTACCGCTGTTGTGCACAACAGATCCGTGACAACCTACGACTTTGGATCGATGAACTGTTCAGGAAAGATGCGTAAACTCATATGAAAATCGGCATCGCTAGTGATCATCGCGGCGTGCAGTTGAAGACGCGCCTCACCCAGCTTCTGCAGAGCCTGGATTGCGACGTCCAGGACTTTGGTCCATTCGAATTGCAGAGCGTTGACTATCCGGACTACGCCGCTCAGGTCGCCCGTCAGGTATCCAATGGACAAATCAATCGCGGTATCCTGATCTGCGGCACTGGTATCGGCATGTGTATCGCCGCGAATAAATTCGCCGGTGTCCGCGCAGCACCGTGCCATGACAGCGTCACGGCGGAATACAGTCGCATGCACAATGACGCCAACGTGATTTGCCTGTCCGCTGATCAGTTGAGCGATCAGCTTGCTGATCAGGTGATTCGAATCTGGCTGAAGACTCCATTTGAGGAGGGTCGCCACGCGCGACGTTTGCAGAAAATTGCCGAACTGGAGCGCGAAGTCGGCAGTCAATTCTGCGAAAATGAAAAACGTGTTCCGCCGGGTAACTCGCCGTAGTGATTTGTCAGGCTTTAATAAGGGGCGGTCAGGAACCAATAGCCAAATGGCCCAAAGGGTACTCCGCACTACTGGTTCCTGACCCCTTTTTAAAAAGCGTCTTAATGGCCTTTGTACAGATTGAAAGCTTCACACATGAAACCAGATGACCTGCGTTTCGCGAAGACTCACGAATGGGTCGCTGTTGACGGAGACATTGCAACGGTCGGCATTTCAGACTTTGCTGTCAAACTGCTTACCGACATTGTCTATCTGTCGCTGCCTGCCGTCGGAAAGAAGTTTTCGCCCGGGGAATCGATCGGTGAGATCGAAAGTGTGAAAGCCGTCAGCGAAATCTATGCGCCCGTTCAGGGCGAAGTGATGGCCATCAACAAAGAGCTCCCGGATAATCTGACGCTCCTCAACGACAGCCCGTATGAAAAGGCCTGGATTCTGAAATTCCGCATGGCAGACCCATCGCAGGTGAATAATCTGCTCAGCCACGCTGAGTATCTGAAGCACTGCGAAAGTGCGACGCACTAGGTGCCAAAATCTCAATGTCCAAATCCAAATGACCAATGAATCGCCGGGTCATTGGTCATTCGTCATTGGTCATTCGTCATTGGTCATTGGTCATTCGTCATTGGTCATTCGTCATTGGTCATTGGTCATTGGTCATTGGTCATTGGTCATTCGTCATTCGTCATTTTTTATTGCACATTGGTCATTCCTCACATGCCTTATCTCTTTGACACTCCCGAACAGCGGCGACACATGCTGGACGCGATCGGGATTCAGCACGTTGACGATCTGTTCACCCAGATTCCACCTGAGCTGCAACTCAAACGCGAACTGAACCTCCCGCCCGCAGCATCCGAACTGGCACTTCAGCAGGAAATGGAACAGCGCCTGGGGAAGGGCGGAACGTCCTTGAAAACCTGCTTCCTGGGTGGCGGAGTTTACGACCATTTTATCCCCGCCGTGGTCGATGAAATCACATCGCGAGGAGAATTCTACACCGCGTACACGCCATATCAGGCCGAAGCAAGTCAGGGTACGCTGCAGGCATTCTACGAATATCAGACGCTGATCTCGCAACTTACCGGCATGGATGTCTCGAACGCAAGTCTCTACGAAGGCGGAACGGCCGTCAGCGAAGCCGTGTTCATGGCCATGCGTATTAATGGACGCCATCAAAAGGTTGCTGTCGCGGGCACTCTGCATCCGGAATACCGGCAAGTGCTGGAAACCTACTTCGCGCGCCTTGGGACGCAACTGATTGAACTTCCGCACACGAACGGCGTCATTACTTCCGAAACATGCCGAGCAGCTATTGATTCAGAAACCACCGCCATCGTCATTCAGCATCCCAACTTCTTTGGCTGTCTCGAAGATGTGGCCGCCCTGACGGCGATCGCCCATGAAGCCGGTGCTCTCTCCATCCTTGCCTTCGACGCCGTCAGTCCTGGCCTGCTGAAGAAACCGGCCGACTATGGAGTTGATATCGCGGTCGCCGAAGGCCAGCCGCTGGGAACTCCACTGCAATACGGCGGCCCGTTGCTGGGCATTTTCACCTGCCGCAATGAATACGTCCGCAAGATGCCAGGCCGACTGATCGGCAAGACCACTGACCGCAAAGGTCGAGACTGCTTTGCCCTCAACCTCCAGGCGCGCGAACAACATATCCGCCGCGATAAGGCCACCAGCAACATCTGCACGAATCAGGGTTTGCTGGCGCTGCGAACAACGGTGTTCCTTGCCACCGTCGGGCCGCGCGGCCTGAAGCAAATGGCGACACTCAGTCATCAGAAAGCCCGCTACGCCGCCGACCTGTTGACAAAGATTCCCGGCGTATCGCTGAAGTTTCAACAACCGTTCTTCCGTGAATTCCTGCTGCAGACGCCACGGCCCGCCGCTGAAGTGCTCGCCGCTCTCCCCGACAAAGGCATCAACGTCGGCCCGGATCTCGCACGTTTTCAAATGACCAACATCGACGGCTGGCAAAACTGCTTCCTCGTCGCGCTGACAGAAAAACGCACTCGCAGCGAAATTGAAGCTCTTGCGAAGGCACTCAAAGATGTCTTGTAGGCCGGACCAAGCGCAGCGCCGTTCCGGCAATTCGCGGACGTGCCGGAACGGCGCTG
>JAYSPO010000807.1:0-9212 GCA_043722015.1 Candidatus Kuenenia sp.
TAGTTCCGCCTTCAGGCGGTTTTTTTGCCGGAACCGCCAGCGAATTCCGGCTGAAGCCGGGACTACGAACAGAATTGGGACTAAATCAACAGTCCGCTGACGGCGAGCGGCGTCAGCCCTCCGGTACCTCGTTCTTGTACCGGCAAGCTAACGCATGCCGCTCGCCAATTCTCTCACACTTCACCGCGTCGAGTACAGGATTGCCGACCTTCCCTCACCGGAACAATTCATCGAGCGTCACCTGGCTGGAGACGAGCTGTTGAGCGTACTCATTCTTCCGAACCGGGTTCGATGTCACCATTGTCAGAAAGAGTGACTTGCGCGTCCTGGTTCTCTCACGGAACACCGCCAGCTTTCGGGTGAGTTCTGCGGCGTAGCGTTTGTCTATCACGAAGTCGCGGTCATGCTTTTTTATATCCAGCCAAATGTGTCATTCTCAGATTGATTTGGCTGATTATAGATACGTTGGATCGTCGCCTCATGATGGCTTCGATATTCACCTCCACGCTGGGATCTCGGATTCCTTCCAGCAACAAAGGGTCCATTTCAAAAACCCGTGAACCGCCGTTCCGTGTCCTACGCTTTGTGCGGGCTTTCTTCGTACTCGTGCTCGTACTCAGCTTCGCGGTACTCGTACTCGACCGAACCCGCCATTAAGCATTCCGTCCGCTGGATCAGCCGAGTGAGCATCGACTCGATTCGTTTCAAAAGTGACATAGTCGATCGATACGCGATCAATGTCAAATCGTTCGTGATCGAAAATCGGTTCGTTCATCATCATCCTGTCGCGTACGAGTACCGTTTCACTGAGTACGAGTATCTCAGCCACACATTTTGTTTTGCTCTGAACTTCTCGTTCAGACCGCCTCTGCCGAAGCGACGACTATTTCCCAAGCGGTACGGCCAGTTGCAGTTCATCCAGACCACCGCGATCTTCGAACGGACGCACACTGAAGTACCAGCCAGCCCAGTCCTTCAGGGCTTTTTCCCGCCACGGTGTTGCCAGTCGCAGACGTTCTTCGGGCGATGCGTTCTTGATTTGCTCGTCCGTACCGAGCGACGCAAACGGGGACAGGGTCTCGCCGAATCCCTGTGGTCTGCGCGCGATAAATCTCAAGGCCTGAATGGCTTCGGTGTTGACATCCACGCTATTGTCGCGAATACCATCCAGCATCAATGGAACCAGTTTGAAGTCAGCCGTCCGACCCAACGCCCAGACGGCCGCGCTGCGGACCTTGTCGTTGGGGTGTTTCATCAGACTTTTCAACTGATCTTCCTGGCCGACCAGTTTTTCCGGATCATCGATCGACAGTACACTTCGCACAATCTCATCCGCAACCTCGACCGGCGTTTCGTCAAGCTCATCGAAGTCCATATTCGCGATATCCGCGATCAGGCGATCCAGTTCGGTGGGTTCTTTCTTTTTTTTGTCACCGAACGGATTGCCCCGATCTGCCAACTGCTGCCCCAGTCCATACATCTTCTTCAGAATCTGATCGGTGGATTTCATGTAGTACAGCAGAGCGAAGCAGGTGCCGACAACCGGGCCGGTGTGTGTGTTGAAACTACCATCCTGTGCCTGAAGTGTCAGCAGCCCGTCACCGTAAACGATGAACCAGTCTTCACCGTTGATCTTTCCGAGATCGCCCACGGCAGCGGCTCGTTCCAGGCAATAGTAGTAGTAGAGATTGTGTTCGACACGACTGACCGGCTGAAAGTTTGCCAGATTCCAGCCAAACGCCCGGTCAACGCGGGCATCCATCGCACCTGCGCCGTACTGCGGTTTGTAATCGGGAAAGGCTGACCCGAATTGACCGGCGTCAGCCAAAGGATCGATTTTTGTCAGGCCCCCGGGCAACAGGTCTTCGTCCTTTTTTTCCGGCTGAGGCGGACTTCGCAGTCCGTGCAGCAGCAGGCGGCAGATACCTATCGCACCGCCAGCCGCCATGGTCATGTTGTGTGTGGAGGCTCCTGCACCTGGTCCCTCCGTCGTTCCCGGACGATATCCCCAGCCGCCGTCCCCGTTGCCTTTTTTCATGAGGAAGTCTGCTGCCCTGTCAAGCGCAGCGGGATTAATCCTGGCACCGCCGCGCTGGCAGGCCCAGAGAGCGAGAACTCCGTATTGGGACATACTCACATCTCCCGGTTGCTGCGGTCCGTCACTCCATGAACCGTCGGCCCGCTGCACCCCCTGAACGTAGTTGGCGATCGTCTGCAGATTCGGCAGGTACTGTTCTTTGGCGTCGAGGTCAACCAGCAGCATCGAGTCGATGCCGGATCCGTAGATATGATCGTACGGTGACCATGGTTGATACTGCCCGCGACTACTTCGACCGACTGCGGCCGCGATGGCTTTCGCGACATACGGGTCACTTTTGGGAACACCGCATTTGATCATCGCGTAGGCCACCAGAACCTGATGCCCGTCGGTCTGTACCTCCGCTCCTTTCAGGTAAGCCAGCGCTCGATCGACTGCGGCGTCAAACCGCGGCACGTTTGTGCTTTGCCGTGGCCCGTCAAAGGCCGCCGCTGCGTTGACGATCAGGAGCAGAAAAGCTGCGAAAAGAAAAGGTCGTCGCATCGAATGCTCCGGAGGGTGCCTGCTGCAGAAAAGGCGAAAAGTGACAAATTCGATGGTAGCGAAGGTTCGGTTCAGTGTCAAAGTGTGTATCGCGGTTTGTGCTTGCGACCTGATAAACAGCCGTGCGACGATGAATATCAGGTGTCCGCGACTCGCCGAATCGCATCTCTGAGCACAGGGTAATTGCCCTGAATCGTGAAATGAGTTTCGATCAGCTTTCTGCCATGACTGCCCATTGTCTTGCGCAGTTCCGGGTCGTGTGCAAGTATCTTGAGTGCCAGGAACCACTCGTCGGGCGTCCGGGCCGCCAAACCGCTTCGGCCGCTGTCGAGAAGGTCGGCGTTCACTCCGATCGGAGCAGCAATGCCTGGAATTCCCGTGGCAAGATACTGAACAAGTTTGAAACCACACTTGTACTGGTCCCAAGGCTCGTTCTCAAACAATGGCATCACTCCGATGTCAAACGTTCGGATCTGCTGCGGTGCCAACGATCCATGCCAGGGAATGTGGCGCACCTGAACCCCGGACAGATCGATGTCTCGCAACGGCGATATGTCATCTACGACGACTCGAAGCTCAAAAGCAGTTTCCGATGATAGTCTGCGCAACGCCTCTGCGGCCACGGCAAGGTATTTCAGGTTACCTGACGTGCCGATCCAGCCGACAACCAATTCAGCAGCCTCTTGAGTCCAATCCTTCGGCTCGTAATCATCGATGTCAATTGAAGTCGGTACAGCGATTAATGACTTATTGTACAATCCGGCATATTCGGCTATGTATCGATTTCCACACACCACCAGATCAGCCATCGTCATCAGCCGTGGAAACTTCCCGGGATAACGCAGAAAGACGGCATCATCCAGATCGATCACCAACCGACCGCAGGATTCGCGGAACCGCCGTTCCATGTCGATCGACGTATTGTCAAAGACCTCGCGGTCAATGAACACGACGTCAAATCGCTGCAGTTTTGTCCTCAGCCAGTGCCACCAGCGGACGCTGCGTTTCAGCAATTGGCTGGGACGAAAGCCCATCCACGGAAAGTAGTCGTACTTCTGCGGAAAGCTGTGCGCAACCACTGCGCGATGACCGTCCGCACGAAAGTGCCGAAGATATGGCAGGATGCGAAATCGTGCCGAAGGGACTCGATCGCCGGATGACAGGAACAGGATATTCACGGGCGGTACTCCGAAGCTCTGCGGCTGGCAGAGATCGTCAATCGCCCGCCTTGACCCATCCACGCCAATAAATGCCCGAAGGGAGCCAGGCACAGCTTCATGGCAGTTGTCGGTCGATCCGGATAACGCAACAGCCAGCGTCCTAAACGACTTTCCGGCCAGCGACCCAGCATAGCCTGCGCCAGACTACCGACGACATTCGATACGTTACGCTGGTGTATGATCGTGATGTCCGCAAACCCGTTCTCCTCCAGCAGTTTTCGTATCGATGCTGGTGTGAAGTAGTGAAGATGCCGTGGCAGCTCCCACACGTACCAGTACTTTCCGAAGAACCATGATTCCCAGCAGCCAGCGTTCGGAATACTGAAGAGCAACGTGCCACCCGGTATCAATAACGAGTGCAGGTGTCGCAGCGTCTCCTTCACATCAGGGACATGCTCAATCACCTTCCATGCGGCTGCGAGTTCAAACTGTTCCGACTGAAGCCCGGTGGAGTCAAGGGTTCCGCAATGCACATTCAGCCCGGCTTCTTTTGCGATCGATGCCGGTCGCTCACCGGGTTCAATACCGGTCGTCAACCACCCTGCCTGTTGCAATCGCACCATGTACTGTCCAGTGGCGCAACCTAATTCCAGGGCACGAGGTTTTTCCGGTCGACTGCCTTCGATCGGTGTTGAATCCGGGGTATTCCGTGTTCTTACCGGCGCAAACGGAACGGGTTGGCTGCGATCATCCATCAGCCAGTAGTAGAAATGTTTCAGACCAGGAATATATCGCAGCGGCAGGATTCGCAGATACAGCGGTCGACCGGGGGCGGTAGTGTCATCGTTCAATCCTTTGACCGACATATTTGTACCGGTCGCTGCGACGGTCGCTTTCGGTATCGATTGATGCGGGCCATATTGCTGCGGATAACATGCTGCCAGGCTTTCCTGCACCGGGCGAGGATTCATGAACCGATGCCCACATGCGTGGCAGCGTTCGACGTGGAATTCGCCGGGGACGCCACACAGATTGTCCTTCGATGTCATTACCACTGAGCTATCGGGCGATCCACATAAAGGACAGCAGATGCGTTCCAGCTGGATCGTCACTCGCGACAACGGCATTTCAGTTGACTGCGGGGAAATGTCACCTGCTGGCTGCGCTTTTTCAACCATCGGCTGGCTCCGGTGCATGCCATTCCTTGCGAGTTCGCAGCCAGATCAATGTCCAGAGGGGTACCTGCACGCAGCCGATACCAAACAGATATCCAGCTGCGACGCCACTGCTACCGTGTTGTTTTCCCAGCCATACCTGAAACACCGCTAAAGTCACGCTTGAGACGATGGAAGCGACCAAAAACGGATCCCGTTTGTGGGCTCGAACGTAGAGATTTGTACATAACGCGAACTGGTATAATACCATCGCCGTCGCAAACATCACCGTTGGCAGTACTGGCAACATCCGACCCGCCAGGCGTTCGAAGAGCCATTCACTGCGAGTTCCTAACCACCATACGGTCAGACTGAAGCATATCACTGCTGCGGTCATGATCAGCATTGAGAGTCGTGTCATGCGAAAAAACAATTGATCCAGTTCCCTGAATTTCCTCGCCGCGATCAGCGCCCCGAAGACGGGACGCCGCGTTTCAATCCAGGCCAACGAAGCCCCTTGTAACGCGGTAAGAATCGTCCATGTCATTCCCAGTTGTGCTGCTTCGCCCTCCGGGCGGTCCTTGAAGATGAGCAACAGAGGCATCGAATTTGCCAGCCACAGCAAGATCCCCTGCACGGCGATTCGCCATTGTAGTGGTAGGATTTCGTGCTTCCAGTCCACCTGATCCTGTTCGGGTGGCGATCGAAATGCGTTAAAAAAGGATCGGTACCGCACAGCCACCAGATAGTACTCGCCACCCAATCGAATCGCTGCTGATGCGACCAGCGACCATAAGCCCAGACCACTGGTAACTGCGAGCCACACTCCGAACGTGCCCATCACGGCCTGAAAAAATCGTACTCGATTCACGACAGCCAGTTGATTGCAACCTTCCAGAATCGCTGTCAGCGGAAGCAACGGCAACTGCAGTCCATTTACGATGACCAGTGCGATCCACGGAGCCAGCCATGCCACATTCTCGCGGACCAGCGATACCCCATTGGCGGCGATCGGCTGTTGGCCGAAGAACAGGAATCCGGCCATTGTGATCGCTGCAGCAAAGACCACAGCGGCTATGCCATACCAACACAGCATCATGCGACCGAGCGATATCAGTCGTGACCTGGCACCCGCGTCTCCGACTATTTGCCCTTTCTGCAACGACAGCCGAGACCACTCATGGCTGCTCACGCTGATCAAAACGACGTGCAAACCAAGCTCTACGAATATCTGCATCCCCAGCATACTGGTGAACGCATAGTAATAGTCCTGAGTCGCCTTCGAAAAACTGACGACAAGTATCAACTGCGTCACGGGCCCTGTCAGTAATTGCCAGAGCCTGGCAAGCACGGCAAACCCCACTGCTCCGTCGATGCCCACTTTTCGCAGGGCTCGCACCAGAAAAGTGGAGGTCTGTGTGTCGATCGTCGTTTTCCCGGACGCCACCGCTTCCGAGACATCTCCTGCATCAGTTTCAGTTTTTACGGAAGCACTCATTTTCTCTGCGACAAAAAAAACCCGTTACTTCGGTCTCACTCTGGTGGAGCTTACGTCGCCAACAAACTTTTCTGTAACCCTGATTTTAAATCCGCCCCCCCTGTGCTGCCGTTTTGCCCTTTTCCTTGCTCGAACTCACCTGCGGCCCTGCTACGCTCGTCCCAGGCAGCCTTTCACGATACCCTTCCAGCTATTCAGGTTGAACGGCCAGTACCAGAGCGAATTCAGATACCAGCGGATAGCTTTTTGCGGCGAAGAGCCCGCCAGAAACCAGGCCGAACAGCTTTCGATGTTCGCCAGGGCACGGCGTCGGACGGACCATGGCAGCGCTTTGGCTCGATCTGTTTCCAGGGCTCGGTTCACGATGGTCTGTCGAGTTGATCTCATCAACTCATAGTTCTTTGACATCGACCCGGCACGCCACTGGTACATCGTGACCGGTTGACCCACTGCTGCAAACCGAATGCCACGGGCTGACAGTTTCAGCCAAAGATCCCAATCTTCTACACTTGGAAGACTCGTGTCGAAACAGCCGATGTCCTGAATCACTGCCCGTCGTATCATCACGCTCGAAACTACGATGAAGTTGTCCTGCAAAAGCGGTTCAAGTAAGTCACCCTCCTTCATCGCTTGCGGTTCACTTCGCTGTTCGCTCACTCGCCCAACATCTCCAAAATTGCCAGCGTTCGTGTAAACAATGTCGAATCCTGTTCTTTCTGCTGCTTGCAGTTGCAGCGATAGCTTTTCCGGTAGCCAATAGTCATCGTGATCCAGGAACGCCACCCATTCTCCTGTGGCCAACGCGATGCCGTTGTTTCGGGTCTTCGACAGCCCACTGTTGTGCTGATTCACCGCTCGAATCCTGTCGCCATATTCCTGCAGTACCGACGCCGTCTCATCCTTTGATCCGTCATTGAGCACGATCACTTCGACGTTCACCTTCGTCTGTGCCAATGCACTGTCGATTGCTCGTCGTACTTCGTCGGCTCCGTTGTAAACCGGGATGATCACTGACACGGTTGGTTTCATACGATGTTCTTTACCAACGGATTGCTCTCGGAGTTGTCACTTCTGTGTTTACAACGTTTACAACAGACTCGTCAGCAGCAGCCGCAATTTACGCATCTCCCGCAGCCGTTCTTCGCCTTCCATCGTCCGCGGCAGCAGGTCCACACTGAGCGAGCGTTGGTAGCCCGTCTGTCCCAGCATCTGCACGATGTGGTTGTAATCCACGTCACCCAATCCAGCCAGCACCTGCAACTCCGTTGCCGACGTGTCTCGCAGATGCAAGTGCTGCGTGTGCTCGAAGATCAAATCAAAATTCACCGGACTTCCATGGCAGCAGATGTAATAGCTCGGATCCAGCGTGATCCCGAGCCCTTTGACTGACTGGCACAGTTCCACTGCCGTATGCGGATCTTCCGTCAGAGTCCCTGTTTTGGTAAGAATTGACAGTCGGATCGCTTCATGATGGCAGATCGCGTTTCGCTCGCGAAGTCGGTCTATTTCCGTATTGAACGGTGTCCCTTTTGGTGAACTCTGGATTGTGATTTGTACGATCCGCTGCAACTTGGCAAATTTTACTATGCCTTTGAAGGTCTCGACATCGACCTCGCTCTCAACGAAAATCGCGTTCGGTGTTAAGCGACTTGCTTCACGCATCAACCCCGCACTGCCTTCCGGATCGCCCGCCACTCTCGACGGACGTAACTGATCGTATTCCTCGTTCAACCAGATCTCGACTTTGTCAAATCCCAGTTCCTGAATCTGCAGGCAGGCTGCCGGGAACGCAAAATCCCATAGACTTCGCGTTGAGGCCGCTATATGCACTTTGATACTCCCTGTTTGTTCCTAAACCCTTATTTCGTCGCTAGTTACTGCTACTCTTTCTGTCCGTCGCCATCGACGTAAACTGCCTCAGCACTGTATTCCCGACTCCCCGTTTCCGCAAGACCGCTCAATCTTCCGTGGAACTCCTGAGGATTTGTAGGGATTTTGCACGATTCAACGATTCGTCTGCCGATAACGAATAGTAACGCTGTTTTCATTGCTGCAGCGCAGTACCGTTTCGGACTGAATTAGTCCCGAAAATGGGTATCATCTTGAGTCTTCTGCCTCACGATAGCAGAGGATTGTTGCTCGGGAATTACGGGAGTCCTTTCCATGCTGTATCGTACTATGGCTGTTTTGCTTTCTGCGGCGATTGGGATTTTTGTCACCGGCTGTGCTTCTTCTACACCTACGATGCGAGGTCAGAGCCCGCAGAATGGCTACGGTTCCTGGAGCGACGGACCGGCTTCCAACCATGACTGCCCGATGTGTCAGTCCGGTGCTGGTCACCGGCAAGGCCAAGCGTGCCCACCGTACGGCCAAGCTCACTGTTCGCCTAATTGCCAGGGCGCCGGATGTAATCTTCCGTGCCATCCCGTGCACCGGAATTTTCACACTTATCACGCTCCTCAAAATCTGATGTACCCTCCTGAAAATGCCGCTCCTGCGCAAGTTCAGTATCCGTACTACACGTTCCGCGGCCCGACAGACTTCTTCATGAAGTAGCAGCAGACGGTCCAAGCCAGAAAATCGTCGGACGAGCCCCGTTGAGTCACATCAACGGGGCTTTCTTTGCGTTTAGGGCATGTGATTCAAAAAGGAATTAAGAGAAAGTAGAAGTGGTAGAAGTCATCCGGTTGAGTGTTGATAACTTCAGGTCGAACGACAATAGAAGGTAATAAACACAGAGTATCTGCGGGAAGAGTGATGTGAAAACATCATCAGTAGCTCAGGGAAAACAGAAGGAAAAGCGTCGAGTATCGGAGGAA
>JAYSPO010000808.1:0-1962 GCA_043722015.1 Candidatus Kuenenia sp.
CAGATTCGAGGTTGTAAAGCTGGCCAGGAGCATCCGGCGCGGTGTCAGGCAGCGCAAAGGGTTTCAGCGTAGCCATGGTTGCGGAGCATCTGCGGCAACGTCAGTCGATCCTCTTTGATGAGACAAGGCCCTCCCACGCCTTCGAAGACACTGCGATAAGGAATGCGGAAGGCCATGCGACCGGTCAACAGGCTGTAGCGACTGGGCGTGCAGACCGTGGAGGCCGAGTGGGCATCGGTGAGTCGCATTCCTTCGCGTGCCAGCCGGTCGATGTTGGGCGTGGGGATTCTGGATTCTGCGTTGTAGCAGCCGACATCGCCATAGCCGAGATCGTCGGCGAGGATGATCACGATGTTAGGGGCGGCATCGGCGGCGTGGATTGCGGCCAGCGGAGCCAGCAGCAGAGCTGTGAGGAACCAAAGCGTTTTGTGGATGAACATCATTGATGCCGATGACTTTCCTGAAGAGAAACGAAGCAGCTTGAGGTGTGGTTTGGACATGAGATTATCGCTTTCGCAGATTCAGGCGATTCACTGTTCGGGATTGTATTGTACAGTCCGCACTCACCGAATCTCTCAGGGTCCTGAAGAATACAAATCGAATGACAAAGCGAAAGTCTGCTGCCGAACGCATCCGCTGCCCTTGGGCAATTGGAGACCAGTCCGTCGAGTATCACGATGTTGAATGGGGCGTACCGGTCCACGATGACCGAGTACTCTTCGAGTTTCTGATCCTCGAAGGGGCACAGGCGGGGCTGAGTTGGTCCAAAATCCTTAAAAAACGAGCGAACTACCGGGAAGCGTTCGACCAATTTGATGCTTCGGCGGTTGCCAGATACGACATGCACAATCAGGCTGTCCTGATGAGCAATGCTGGCATCGTACGAAATCGACTCAAGATTGCGTCCGCCATTGACAACGCGAAAGCGTTTCTTGAAGTGCAGCATGAGTTCGGAAGTTTCGATGCGTACATCTGGAGCTTCGTCGGCGGAATTCCCATGCAGAATACCCGAAGGTCGATGCAGGAAGTGCCAGCCCGCTCTGCGGAGTCAGATGCCATGAGCAAGGCCTTGAAGAAGCGAGGCTTCCGGTTCGTCGGCAGCACGATCTGTTATGCCTTCATGCAGGCGGTAGGGATGGTGAATGACCATTTGTCCGAGTGCTTCCGGCACGCCGAGCTGCAGCGGCAGCGGCAAAGCAAAATCCGGTGAACACATTAGAGTCCCAGCGACTGCATGTCAGTCGAGCCAAGCGGCAGGACTCTACTCCGCGCGGTTACGGCGTGACACCGATGAACGCAAAAAATGCAGAGAAAAAAGCCAATACGAAAACAATCCCTAGCAATGATGCTGTCTGTCCAGGAAGAGATTTGGCGATGTATGCAACGAAAACAAAAGCAATGCAGAATGCAAGTGGAGTATTGAGTATGAACGCATGAAAAACGAATGTGGCCACGACTGCCTTCTGGAGCTGAGTGTACATTGAGAGTATGCACAATATGCTCAGTGATGCGAGACAACCCCAAATTGCCGGGATCGCATTGTCGGAAGAACACCGAGTCGTAGTTTTGTGTCCGAATGGAGCGTCGATCAGGAAGATTGGATCTGGACCGACAAACCATCGCTCCGGAGGTTGAATCGGAACCGCCTGAATTACAGGGTAATGATTCCATGTCGGGAGCGGCGGTGCTCGGTACGGCACGGTTGCAATGAATGCGAGCATCACGATCGTTCGGATTGATTCAGTCATTCACAGCTTCTCAATTTGGAATCGGCGACCTGCAACTATACTTCACGCGGTCGATTGTCACACCCTACGAAATCAAACCGTGACTCATGACATCTCATTTTGGACCGTGTAGAGAATAAATCACAAATCCGTTCTCGTTGATTCCAACGTTCGTTCCAACGTAAGCATTAGTACAGAAGTTTTTTAGTTTAACGGCGAGCCGTAGGCGTAGGCG
>JAYSPO010000809.1:0-4543 GCA_043722015.1 Candidatus Kuenenia sp.
TCCTGGGCGGAGACCGGCGAGGCAACACTACCAAGGGCAAGACTTACGACAAGAATTGCATTAGTAAAGTACGCGGAACTCAAAGTGCGGTAACGGGGCATGCGTCGTCTCCTTAAACACAGGGTAGAGTCTTACGCTGTTTTATGCGAGCACTGTGCGCCCTTCATTGTAGCTCGACACTCCATCGCGAGGATTCCCGCTACGGAGTACCGGGGCACAATTGCGTGCGGGCAAAGCCCGCGTTAAGACTGAGAATCGATTGTAGTGCGCGACGTGTGTCAGCACATCCTGACCGGCTCTTATTGTTTCCTGCGGCGGCAGATTTCGGGATTGTGCGACTTTTGATATAAATTGTCAGTGAAACCGCGACGAGATTTACAATGTGCAGGATACTCACACCCCATTGCCATGAACGACGTCACTCGCATACTCTTTGACATTGAGCAGGGCGGAGTGAATGCCGCCGAAGAACTGTTGCCAGTCGTCTACCGTGAACTGCGTCGGCTCGCCGCGCAAAAAATGGCATCGGAGAAATCGGATCACACGATCGATGCCACTGCACTTGTGCATGAAGCCTACATCCGCCTTGTGGACGTTCAGACACCGCAGCACTGGAACGGTCGCGGTCATTTTTACTCCGCGGCTGCGGAAGCGATGCGACGAATCCTGATCGAAAGTGCTCGACGCCGGTCTGCATTGAAACGTGGGGCCGATCAAAAGCAGCGAGTTTCGCTGACATCAATTGAACGGATCGCACACGCGCCGCACGGTTCTGCCTCTGATAAATTGCTGGCCGTTGATGAGGCCCTCAAACGCCTGGCCGCGCATGATCCAGTGAAGGCGAAGCTCGTTGAGCTTCGTTTTTTTGGCGGACTGACAATCGACGAAGCCGCTGAGGCATTGCAGATTTCACCTGCAACCGCCAACCGCGCCTGGGCGTACGCGCGGGCCTGGCTTCAAACAGAAATTCAATCGCCTGCTGATTCGGCACCGAGATAGTCTCACGGACTCCGTTTCTGCACGATTGTCTGATAGGAATTCTCTGGAAAATACGCACTACCTGACAACGCAGCATCTGGCGAATGATCGACCGTACGTTCAAAGAAAGTGATTTGACTCATGGAAGACGAAGTGATCTTGGAGCAGGCAATGGCGATGAGTTCAGAAGAATTGCGTACTGCCTTCCTGAGCGCCTCCTGCCGAGACGCACCAGAGCAGCGATGTCGAATCGAACGGTTACTCTATGCTCATTTTCATCCGGATCCCTGTCTTGATACTCTTGCGCAGGATTTTGCTGAGATCGCTGCGATGGAACTGGCAGAAGAATCGCTCGGCAGCTGGACTGGACGCTATCAGCTGCTGCAGCGTATTGGTGAAGGCGGTATGGGTGTCGTCTATGAGGCCGAACAAGTGGCACCGATCCGACGGCGCGTCGCTCTCAAAGTGATCAAGCCAGGGATGGACTCAGCGAAGATCATCGCGAGACTTGAGGCAGAACGTCAAACGTTGGCGATTATGGATCACCCCAACATCGCCAGAATGCTCGACGCGGGGACGACGGACGCTGGCCTGCCGTATTTCGTGATGGAACTCGTCGACGGCGTTCCTATCACTGATTTCTGCGATACGGGTGTTCTGACCATTCGTGAACGGCTCATCATGTTTGTGACGCTGTGTCAGGCCGTGCAACATGCCCACCAGAAGGGGATTATCCATCGGGATCTTAAACCGGGAAATGTGCTCGTCGAAGTACGTGATGACGTGCCCTCACCCAAGGTCATCGACTTCGGCGTTGCCAAGGCAATATCGCCGCATTCGAGCGACAGAATGCTGCATACCGAATTGACTCAGACGATTGGGACTCCGCTTTATATGAGTCCCGAGCAAGCGACACAGAGCAATCCGGATATCGACACGCGCAGTGACGTGTATTCCCTGGGCGTGCTGCTTTATGAAATTCTGACCGGACACACACCGTTCGATCGAGAGTTGATGCGTGAGGCGGGAACTGATGAAATGCGGCGCGTCATCCGCGATGTTGATCCGCCTCGTCCGAGTACACGAGTCTCCGGGTTGGATGCCGCGACACTTTCAACCATGGCTGAATCCCGCCGTACCACGCCCGGAAGAATTCGTCAACAACTTCATGGAGAGTTGGACTGGATCATCATGAAAAGCCTGGAAAAGGACCGACGACGACGCTACGAATCCGCCAGTGCGCTGGCTGCTGATATACAGCGATTTCTGGATGACATCCCAGTCCTTGCGTCGCCGCCATCGGCCGCATACTGGCTGAAGAAATTTGTGGTTCGTCATCGAGTCGGCGTAGTGACAGCGGTGCTGGTCTCAACAGCCATCCTGCTGACGTCCGCCATCAGTGTCTGGAAGTATTTCGGCGAACGTGAGGCTCGCCGGGAGATGGAAACCCAGCGAAACCTGGCGATTGAAAGCAGGGAGAATCTGGAGCAATACCTGTACGCAGCAGACATGAATCTGGCAATGAAAACTGCCGCCAATGGATATGTAGGCAGAGTGCAAACATTGTTAGAACGTCACGTTCCACGGTCGGGCGAAAAAGATATCAGAGGATTCGCTTGGTTCCTGCTGGATCGTTGGAAGGAAACCAGTGAGCAATTGGGAAAAAACTTCGTTGTCTTCCGCGGACACACAGCGGATGTCTATTTCCTTGCTGTGTCACCCGATGGGACCATCGTCGCATCCGCCAGCAAGGATCACACTGTGCGACTTTGGAATGCAAACTCCGGGCAACTCCTGCGGGTACTCAGGGGACACTCAAACGAGGTTAACAGTGTCGCATTTTCGGCCGACGGTCGGACCTTGGCTTCAGCAAGTGATGATCGCCACGGCAGGCAGAGACAAAGTCATTCGAGTTATCAATCTTGAAACACAAATTCTTCTCGCAGAGATGAATGCCACAAACGACCACACACCATTTGGTGTTTTCAGTAACGACGGAAAGCGGTTGGTGACTTGCGGCCATTTGATGATGGCCACAATCTGGGATACCGACACCGGTCACGAAATTCGCAGATTCTCTTGTCAGGACACTCGTCCTCGTTCGATTGCCTTATCGCCAGACAACCGATTTCTTGCAGTTGTGGGGAACGAAGGCATTCTGCGGATTTTCCACCTGAGCAGTGGCAGTCTTTACCGCAGTCTGGAACTCTTCAACGCGCCAATCTGGACCGTCGCCTTCTCGCCCGATGGGACGAAAGTTCTGGCCGGTTACGGCGACGGAACGGTTCATAGCTGGACGCTTCCTCTCGGGGGCGTGCAGATTGCGCTGCCTGAATCTGCCGAACATGTCCAACACCTGGCCGTCTCCCCTGACGGAAGCCTCATGGCAACGGTTGATGGCTTTAAATTTGTGACGCTTTGGAATCTGCCGGAAGGTACTCTGCACGCAGCAATTCCAATTGACGCTTCAAGTGTTGTAACGTCCGTCGGCTTTGTATCGGGCGGCCGTCAGATTCTCGCTGGGGAATCGGGGGGGCGCGTCCACATTTTGAATACCTCGAACGGAAAGGAGGTTGGCGGATGGCAGGCTGTTGACGGCCCCATGGATCCGCTTTTGATTTCAGGGAACGGCGAATTGGTGGCAACCTCAAGTCAGAGATGTGTCAGAATCTGGAATGTTGAATCTCGTCAGGGTTGCCACGAGTTTACGTTCGAGCGAGGTATCCATTCCCTGTGTTTTTCACCTGACAGGGCAAATCTCCTGGTTGCAAACGGCATGGGCGTCCATTCGGTTGCTGTACTTAGCGGAGTCACGACAGCCATCGACAATGCAAATCAGTTTGCTCAAATGGGGCCGACGGCGTATTCACCGGACGGCAAGTGGTTTGCGATTGGCCATGCGGATCGAACAATCACTCTGTGGAATGCTCTGACGCAAACACCCGTAACGACACTGCATGGACACAAAACTAGTGTCAATACGCTCGCGTATTCCCAAGATGGGAAAAACCTGGCCAGCGGGAGTGGTTCCGGAGAACTGAAGCTGTGGGATCTGGTCACACACCAGGAGCTTTTCGAACTGCAGGGGCACACGGGTCCAATTTACACAATGGCGTTCTCGGAGGATGGTCACACACTGGCCACCGCTGGCGGATCAAGAGGCGGCGGCGGCGAAATCTGGCTCTGGTCGGCACCGCATCCATAACCCAAACAGCACGGTGGTTCCTGCGGTAGCTCCTTTCTGCCGGAAAGGACTTCGCGACGTGTCGCGACCAGCAACCAAACACAGGTCGATTTAAGGGCAACGCGGCGACGTGGATCGGCGAGCGGGGTACGTGAGTGCCCTGATTTTAAGCACTCGAACCGCATACATCAGGGGATTGACATCCCCCGCTCGCCTGAAGTTCCTGCCAATCGAAATTACCTCCGCCGCGCTGTCAAACCCCTGATTTTTCACCAGGTTTTCAACTCGTTCCCCAAATTCTTCAAAATCCTGATAGGCAATTTCGCGGAAATACGCACTTCACCCCGTGCGGCTTCAAATGAGATCTTTTGCCGGGGAATT
>JAYSPO010000810.1:0-25156 GCA_043722015.1 Candidatus Kuenenia sp.
CAGGTGGCGGCATGACCGACTGGGGAGCACACCACTTCGGCGGGGCGACGTTGATCTGTGACGTTCGCGAACTGCAGCCGACAGAAGTGATCTACAACAACACCGCCGAAGGGCAATGGCTCGACTACCGGTACGCCAACGGCCTCACGATTTATCACAACAAACCTCACACTGGAAACCTGCAGATTGAAGCAACTCCGGGCGAACAACTGCCCGGAAAGCCGGTTCCGACCTACAAGGGAACAGGCGGCATTTACGGCGACTTTGTGCAGTGCGTGAAGACACGTGAATTACCGTTCCGTGACATCGAGAAAGCCGTTAACACCTGTGTGCTGGCTCACCTTGGTAACATTGCCTACCAGTTACAACGGTCTCTCAGGTGGGACTCCGCCGCGCAGCAGTTCATTGGTGATGAGGAAGCCAGCCGCATGGTCGATCGTGGTCGCCGCGAACCATGGCAGTTGTGATTCTGTCGAGTGCATGCAGGCGACCAGCTCAGTTTCGCAGATCACCTTCGTTTTCATCATTCATGCAATTTCATCTTCAACCCAAACCGCACACCAAACCCCCTGAGGACCATTCTCATGTTGGATCAAGCCTTTGAAGCGCTCAAGAAATTTGATTTTGGAACGCCGCTCAGCGACGTCCAGGCGATTGAAGACGCAGCAGTCGCGGCTCACACTGACGCTGAGGTACGTAAAGACCTGGAGCAGCGATTGATCGCTGCGTTGGGAACAGACATTTCCCGCGCCGCGAAAGATTATGTTTGCCGCAAGCTGGCCTTGATTGGTTCCGCCACAGCCGTGCCGGTCCTGGCCAGTCTGTTGTCCAGCCAAGCCAATGCTCACCTCACACGCCATGCTTTGGAACGAATTCCGGGCCCGGAAGCTGGAGCAGCACTGGCGACTGCCGCAGCAGATCTGTCTGGCAATTTGAAAATCGGTGCGATCGGGTCGCTGGGTGTGCGAGGCGAAGTGAACGCGGTGGCAACCCTGGCCAACTTGCTGAAAGATAAGGACGCTGCCGTTGTGCGGGCGGCTGCGTTGTCGCTGGGAGCAATCGGCGGGAATGAATCTGCTGCGGCATTATTTTCGGCGGCGCTCGAAGCTACGAGTGCTGATACGACCTCAGTGATTGATGGTTTGCTGACTTGTGCGGAATCGCTGATCAAACAAAAGAAAGCTAAGGAAGCGACGGCGATCTATGCATCTTTGTCTGGCGACGACCAACCGCGACTGGTACGACTTGCGGCCACGCGGGGCATGCTCGTCTGTGCTGAGGCGTAGCACAGGCGGCCCGCCTGTGATTTACGAATTGAAACAGGCGAGCCGCCTGTTCTACGGATCATCATTCCCACTACCGACAGAGTAAACTATAAATGAAACTTCAACGACTCACCTACCTCCTGATCAGTTTCGCTTTGTGCGCTGTGCCAACGCTCGCGCGCGCAGACAGCGACGCATTGGTGACGCAAATTGTGAAACTGCTGAGCAATCCGGACCGTGAATTCCGCGGAGCAGCGTTAGACGCGATTCGCACTTCCGCTAAAGGAACTGCTCAGACGAAGACTTTTGCAGCGGAATTGCCAAACCTCGATGCAGAGGCACAGGCCGCGTTGATCACCGCACTGGGTGATCGCGGCGACCGGGCGGCTCGTCCCGCCGTGCTGGAACAGCTTTCCAGCAGCAAGGATGAAGGTGTCCGCGCCGCAGCCCTGGCCGCTTTGGGTGAAATCGGCAGTCCTTCCGATTTGCCGACACTGATTAAGGCATTGGAGGGCGGAGCAGATTCCGAACAGCAGGCAGCTCGGACGGCTTTGATTCGAATGCGAGATGCTTCGATCGCGAAGACAATTGCCAACGACTCGAAAACAGCATCCGCGACTGTGCGTGGCAGACTGATCGAGATCCTTGCGGTGCGGCGTGCCAGCAGTGAAATTCCGGCAATCATCGCAGCGACCACGGATCACGACAGCAATGTTCGGACCGCTGCCATGAACGCACTTGGCCAAATCGGCATGCCCGAACAATTGGCTGTGATGTTGCCCGGAGTCCTCATGGCATCCCGAGGGGGCGAACGTGATAACGCGGAGCGGAACGTTGCCGAAGTCTGCAGGCGGATTGACAATGAGAACGAACGCGGCGACGCACTGATTGCCGCTCTTGATACGGTCGATGCCGGACAACGTGATGAACTGATGTCGCTGGTCGGTCGCGTAGGCGGAAAGCGGCTGATTAAGTTTGTCGCCGATATTGCAACCGGCACAGACGCTTCCCGACGATCGTTCGGTATTGACGCACTGAGCAAGTGGCCCGATGCAAGTCCTGCCGATGCGCTGCTCGAAATCGTGAACAACACCAGGGATGCTGCAGAACGCCGCCAGGCCTTCAATGCGTTCGTCAAGGTTTGTGCCAGCCGTGATAACCGCAGCGATCAGCAACGCCTCGAGCGCATGAAGCAGGCCATGCAGCAATCACGAAACGCCGAGGAAAAAACGGCCGTCATTAATCGAACTCGCACTGCTTACGATGTCGAATCGATGCGTTTCGTTCGTCCGTATCTGGACCAGCCCGAGTTCTGCCAGATCGCCTGCGAAACGATTGTCGAGCTGGCTCACCACCGTCAGGTTCGTGATCCGTACAAGGAAGAGTTCGACGCGGTGCTCGATCAGGTGATCAAGCTGGCAAAGAACGAAGAACTGGTGGAACGCTCAAATCGATACAAACGTGGCGAAACCTGGGAAAGAAAGAAGTAACCAACGCAGCGTAATTTGTGGGACTGCATGCAAAACAATCCCGGAATACGCACACCATCCGGGGAGCGGACCTGCGGCGGTTCGAGCGACTTCGTGGTAAGTATGGTACACGGGCAGCTGCCGCGTTGTCGCACCACTCCATCGCAGCCTGCGTGCGTCGCCCGGTGAACGATATGGGGCAAGTTCCGGAGGTGTGTTCAGATTGATGGCGATTCCGGCAGTTTTTCTGGTCAGGCACGCGAGTCCCGGAATCCAGTTCGCTCGACAGGCCCGGTCGCAGAGATTCCGACGTCCGAACATCTACTTCCGACCAAAAAGGCCAGAGAACATCTCCAGACCCGGCTGGAACCAAGCGCTTGTTTACAGGGTGCAGAACAGTTAAGCTTGCGCCCCTGCCTCTGGCCTTATTTCCTCATCAGGAGCGTCCGCATGATCTCTCGTCGTCTTTTTTTTCAGCATGCTTCATTGCTCGCTGCATTACCTTCCGCTGCGTTGTTGTTGGCTGCAGAGCTGGGAAAAACACCGAGGATGACTGAGGGGCCGTTCTATCCTGACAAACTACCGCTCGATACCGATAACGATCTGCTCGTGATCACTGACAACATCACTTCGGCAGTTGGCGAAATCTCGCATGTCACAGGAAGAGTGTTGGGGGTCGATGGAGCTCCAATCCGGAATTGTCTGGTCGAAATCTGGCAGTGCGACAATGCTGGTGCCTACCTGCATTCCGGAACATCGAATGCCGAAAAACGCGACCGAAACTTCCAGGGATATGGCCGCTTTCTGACAGACACTGCAGGCAGATACTACTTCCGAACGATTAAGCCCGTGGCCTACCCTGGTCGCTCGCCTCACATTCACTTTGCAGTATCACGCGGTCGTGAACGGCTGCTGACGACACAGTTGTTTGTGAAAGGAGATACTGGAAACGATCGCGACGGAATTTATCAGTCCCTTGGTGACGGTAAAGACGCGGTCACCGCTGACTTTGCGGCAATGCCGGAATCCAATATCGGCGAACTGGCAGCGCAATTCGAAATTGTCGTGGGCCAGACGCCCGAAGAACCAGACCGGGGAGGTCCGGGGGGCAAGCGTCCTGGGCGACCTCCCGGACGCGGACGACCGCCTGGATAAGATTGGCTGGCGCAGGAAAACTGCCGCTTTCAGCAGCGTGGCGGAACTTCCCGTTCTGACTGAGTGCAGGTCATCCGTCAAATGGCCAATCGTGGACACCCGTGTTTGTGGCACTCGCCCTTTTTTGATTGTCGAGAAGAACCTATTTTCTCATGACTGAACGAAGAGTCGTCATTCTCGGTGGCTACGGAGTTTTTGGTCGTCACATCAGCGAAAATCTCTCGACTGCATCTGGCGTCAAGCTGACGATTGCGGGACGCAGCGCTGAGAAGGGGAGTGCCTTTGCAAAATCGCTGGGCATCGAGTTCCGTCAATGCGATACGCACAATGCGGTGTCCCTGAACAATGCAGTAAAGGACGCCTGGCTCGTCATCAATGCGTCCGGTCCGTTCAAAGAGGCGGATTACAGGATCCCTCAATGCTGTATTGCATCTGAAACTTTTTCCGCAGCATTTCGAAGTTGACGATGTCATCTTTAAAGCGGGCGTGGAGTTGACCATTTTGAATTACGCGATTAGCGCATTGGCAGTCCTAAAACAGTTCTGTCCTTTGGTCAATCTGCCGTCACTTGCGAGGCCGCTTGTTGCTGTCAGCCAATTGTTCAAAGTCTTTGGCACATTGCATGGTGGCTGTGCTGTATGGGCTACCGCAACGGACGGACGGAAAAACTCTATTGCGTTGGTGGCTCACGAGAATGGACCACGGATTCCCGCGGCACCCGCGATCCTGCTTGCACGGAAGTTACTCATGGGCGGAATAGACAAAGTCGGAGCGTTCCCTTGCATTGGCTTTTTGAGTCTGGCAGATTTTTCCGAGTTTCTCGCACCATTCAACATCTTTGTAGTTCGCGGAAAAGATGGAATGTGGACACTATGATGCCGTCGATCATTCAGTTTGTCAGCAATCGCTCACCTGCGAAAACCGCCCCCAACGACGCACCAGGATCCATGTTGCCTTTTCAGGGACAAGTGAGCAGCACACCAAAATCCGGCGTAAAACGCCGGTCTTAAGGGGTATCGCAGGCATTGTCAAAGTGACCTTGAGTCATCACGGGGTTCGGTGCCAGAATACCATCGAAAGCACTATTTCGTTTGCAGGGATGCGACGGCATTGAAAGGCACGCAACAACAATTTCACAACTTACCATTCCGCACGTTCGTGCTGGGACGTTGCCTGCTGGGATGTTGTGCGCTGTGTAGCGGTTGCCTGTCTTCTCCACCCAAGGCGCCTGCGGCTGGAAGCAGCGTGATTCAGGTCTCGTCCGACTATCGCGATTCGCTGTGGGAGCATGCAGTTGTTGTGCTGCACCGAAATCATTTCCAGGTAGCTCGCGAGAGTAAGCTGGAGGGCGTCATCGAAACGCATTATCGCGGTGGTTCAAACATGCTTGAACCATGGCATCATGATTCTGTGGGACTTGAGAACCGGCTGGAGAGCACACTGCAGTCAATTCGCCGTCGCGTCAACGTAAGCATGCAGTCATCGGGGGCAGGTTTGATGACGGTGAGTGTTCGCGTTGATAAAGAGATTGAGGATCTCCCAGGCTTAGCAGCGAATTACGAAGGTGGAGCCACATTCCAGGAATCTCAGCCTTTCACGCGAGACCTGGATCAGGTCGTGGGGCAGACGGGACCATCACGCTGGCTGTCGATCGGTCGCGACCCACTGCTCGAACGACAACTGCTGGGACAGATCCAGAACGGCCGCTGAATCAAACTGTCAGGATGCCGATCAGACCGGTCCGTCCGATTACGCAGTACTGCAGAGCGGTCGTGGCGACTCATCACCCGCTCTGGCAAAGATGAGGTGCCAGCGGGGTTTGTCGACTCTTTTCCGCCTTTACGCATCGTTTCTGGAAAAAAGAAATTCTCTTTGACGTCTGGATTTCCTGACCTAGGTTTTGCTTGTCAGCGAGCGAGTAACTCGGACTGAACTGCTATGCCGCAAATGCGGTTGGCAGGCTTGGCAAGATTTAACTCTGCGTCGCAGAGTCATTTTCTGTGGTGGTCAAAAACCGCCGTGACGTCACCCGCCCGGATACGGGCACATCGTGAAGGATTTTCAAATGAGCAAGTTCGTAAGCAGCATTAAGAAGTTCATCGTGTCAGAAGACGGCCCAACTGCGGTTGAATACGCGGTGATGCTGGCTCTGATCATCGTTGTGTGCCTGGCAGCCGTGTCTGCCGTCGGCAGCAACGCCAACGCCAAGTTCAACAAAGTGTCAAGCTACCTGACATAATTCACCCGGGTAATGTTGCCCGGATCGCACGGGTCGGCGTTTGGCCGACACTTGTGCAGGAGTGTTTCAGGAAAGAGGATGCGAATGAACTTCGCATCCTCTTTTTTAACTCAACGGGAATGCCCATCGAATTTTATCTGGCAGCAATTCTTACTGTCAGCAGCAACGCCATGTTCAACAGAGTTTCAACGTTCCTGTCATCATAGGAACCTGAGTGTGCAAGAAGGTCGCTCAGATCCTGCCTCCACTCTCGACACGTAAAACCACAAATCACACAGGAGTCAATTCATGCTGCCATACTGGATAGAACTGTCACCGGCAGATCTCATTCAGGGAACAGCCGTGCTGACTCTGATCCTCGCCTTTCTGTTGAGCAATCTGTTTGTTCCTGCGGGCCGCTGATCCCGATCAATTTCACTTAACGGTGGTCCCCCGCCGTCACCAACTCATAACACTGAACACCTTCAGATAAAAAGGACTCCCGCGATGGAATTAACTGAATTCCTGATCACAAACTGGCACGTCAAGGCTGTGTCAGCCATTCTGATTCTTGCGGCCTGGATTGACGGTCGTGAATTAAAGGTTCCCAACTGGATCACGTTTCCAATGATCCTTGCCGGACTTGTCTATTGCACATGCGTTGGTGGCCTTGGTGGGCTTGGAGCTGGTTTGCTTGGGATGTGTGTGGGCCTGCTGACGCTGATGCCACTGTACGCTGTCGGTGGAATGGGAGCAGGTGACGTGAAACTGATGGCGGGCATCGGTGCCTGGCTGGGCTGGGAAATCACTTTCGCGGCATTCTGTGTGTCAACCGTCGTGGGTGCCGTCATGGCAGTCCTGATGGTTCTGCGAAAAGGCACGATGAAACATCACTACGAGAATTTTCTCCTGATCCTGAGCGAATGGATGGTCATCAAGAATCCCTCCGAGTTGTCTCGCATCGCGGCTGAACGAAAGCCACGCATGATGCTGCTGCCATACGGAATTCCGATCTGCATCGGCACGATCGGCTACTTCCTGTATCAGGGGATGATGTAGCAAAACCACTGCAGGAAACGGCAGGATCTGCCGATCCCTGTATGGATCTTTTAGAACGAATAAGCGACCGATGTGTTGTCGAGTTGCTGCAAAGAGTCGCGACAAGCGTCGGATTCGATGGTTCTGATCTTCCGGATTGTCCTGGGTAGATCAGCAAGATTGGCAATCCGACCAGCATTAGATGAAGCGGGCTTTTCTGCTCTGCCGATGAAGATGCTGGTGGGTATGGATTGACTGCGCCAGTTAACCTCTTTCTGCACAGAATGCCGGTCACGCTGACTACCAGCAGGATCGACCGAAGTTCAGAAGCGGATGACTGGCGGTTAGATCCGGGAGACATCCACTTATATGAAAAATCAATCGTTGATTCTGCTTGTTGTCGCCGCTGGTTGCGGATTTGTCGCGATGCTTGGCGTCAAGAAAGCAATCAGTCAAAAGCCAGTAGAGACAGTAGAGACAATTCAGGTACTAAGTGCAATTGCAGATATTCAGGTGGGAAACCGCCTGGATGAACTGAATACCAAGTTTGTGGAGGTTCCAGTTTCAACGGCTCCGGAAGGAGCGGTCACGTCTCTCGACGAAATTACCGAACGATCACTGAAAGTTCCGGTAATGCCGGGGGACTGGATCCTGAAGAACAAGTTGACGGAGCCGGGCGAAGTTGGCGCTGTGGCCAGTATCCCGCCTGGGATGGCTGTCGTCACAATTCCGGTGGATGCCACGACATCGCACAGCGGTATGATGCGACCGGGAAATCGGGTCGATCTGCTGCTGACTTACGATGATAATTCGACAGGACGACCGATCAAGAAAATGATTACTGTAATAGAGTTTGTAGAAGTTTTCGCCGTGGATGCCAGAATTTACGGCATCGACAAGGAAGGGGACGGCCAGGCAAAGAACATTTCATTACTTGTTGAGCCGGAACAGGGCAAGGTTGTCAATTTGGCAAAGCGACTGGGCGAACTGTCCACAATGCTGCGTCCGAATGGTGATCTCACTTCATCCGGTAAGACGGAAATTTCATCGGAGTTTCTGGATAGTTCATTCTCAGGTTCAGGTCACCGCAGTCGATCGGTGATGGAAAACCGCGAAATTGAAACGGCTGACGAATCGATCGAACCGCCTTCGATCGATGAGTCATTGGCACAGGAACTCGCACGACTCCCTGCGCAGGGTCCGGAACCATCCGCTCCTGTAAAGGTGGCTCAGCTTGACAATCCAAATGTCTGGACGATGGAGATTTACGAAGGCGACAAAGTTCGGCTGGAAGAGATTGAATTGCCGATAAATCCAGAAGCACCTGAATCTGGAAACTGGAACGTGTGGGATCTGTTGAAGACGAAATGAAAATTGTCGGACTCAGGCAGTGGGCCTGGCGTCCGAAGGAGTTCTGTGAGAGTCCTGGGAAGGGATGCCCGGCGTCGCAGGGTTTCAGAGTGATCGCGCGGAGCGCGTTATGAGTTGGGGATGCGACGTCACGCTTTACTGCGGGCGTCGCTCTTCAGCACTTTGGGAGTGCAAGGATGCCATTGCTTCGAATGATTGCCAGTTTCACTCTGGCTGCGACAATCCTCGTTCTGCTGCCGGCATCTACGGCCACCGCACAGACTGCAGGAAGTGCTGCTGTCTATCGGATTCACGAAGGCAGAAACGAACTGTCGCTGGTGGAGCGATTCTCGATTTTTGTTGAGCATTCCGCCAAGATCCGCCGGGTGATGGATTTTGACGAAGAAGTCATCACCGTGCAGGTGGTAGAAGGCACGCCCACTCAGTTTCGGGTTTATGCCCTGCGTGGCGGCATCACGACCATTAACGTCGTGGATGAACACGGTCGCAGCTACAGCCTCGAAGTTCTGGTGGAAGGCGATGTGCGGTATCTGGAGTCTAAGATCCGCCGCAGCTACCCCAACGACGTAATCACGATCGAAGAGATCAATGAACAGTCAGTGCGTCTCGTCGGATGGGTTTCTCAGCCGGAACACATCATCGAAATTGAAGAAGTCGCAAAGCAGTTCTATCCAACCGTGATGAATCATATGAAGACGGGTGGTGTGCAGCAGGTGCTGATAAAATGTACGGTCCTGGAAGTCCAGCGATCGAAACTTCGTCGGCTGGGGATGAACTTCACACTCGTTCGGCCTGAAGGCTTCCTGTTCAGTACTCCGGGTCCAATCACGCCCATTACCGGGTTGACACCGGGAGGGGGCGGCACCATAGCCACGCTTTCAGGACTTTCAAATTCCACGGTTACATTCGGGTTTACGAAGCCAAATTCAGTGTTTCAAGGGTTTATTCAGGCAATGCTGGAGGAAGGCATACTGAAGTCCCAGGCAACCCCCAGTATTGTGACTCACAATGGTCGCCCGGCGAATTTTCTGAGCGGTGGTGAAACGCCAGTGCCGATTCCTGCAGGACTGGGTACGACCGGTTTCCAGTTCCGTGAATACGGGATTCAGATGAACGCTGTGCCGTACATTCTGGGAAACGGTCGCGTCCGTCTGGAAGTCGAAACGATCATCCGCGATCAGGACTTTGCCAACACTGTCACCGTGTCGGGCACGACCATCACCGCGTTCAAGACCAACAGTGCGAATACGCAGGTAGAAATGAATTTCGGAGAGGCGCTGGTGATTGCGGGCTTGATCTCTCAGAAACAGGACGTGCTCACACAGAAGCTTCCGTTTTTTGGCGAATTGCCATACATCGGTGCTGCATTCAGTCGTAAGACAGCCACAGAATCGGAGCGAGAACTGATCATCATGGTGACTCCGGAATACGTGTCACCGGCTCCAGCGAGTCAGTTTCCTCAGCAAGGTCCTGGTATGTTTACCGACTCGCCGACCGACAAAGAGTTGTTTGGCATGGGACTGCTCGAGGTTCCGAAATACGGCGACGCCTGTGAAAATGGCTGTCAGAACTGTATGCCAGGTGAAAACTGTCAGAATTGCCCGCATGGTCTGCATATGAACGCCTGCCCGGACTGTCAGCAGAATGGTGGTTCCTGTACCCCGCCGGGCTATGGGAATTCTGATTCAAAAATGGTCCCAAAAAAGTCGGCGGTGGATTCGGGACGATCAACATTGACGAAGCCAGTGAGCTCTTCCCGCACCGTCACTGACGATTCCAAAGAGACGAACGGCGTAAGTCACAAGAAACCAAAGACTTCTTCAGGCACTTCACGATCCGGAAGTTCCGGTCTGATCTCCCCGACGATGCGCTAAGGGGAATCCGAACATAACCAAAACCGTCAATCGATGATTTGTCCGGCCGTACAATCAGATTCAGAACGAGGAATACCATGAAAAGCGTCCTGCGACTTGCGACCGTTGACCCGGATGAGCGCACGCGCAATTCGCTCAAGTCAATGCTGCTGGGAATTGATACCGTGTGGCTGGAAGCGGAATGCGCACGGTACGAATTCTTTATGGATGTGGCTCAGCAGACACAGCCGGATATTGCGCTGATCAACGTCGATGCGAATCACGCGAAAGGCGTGCAGTTAGTCGGTGAAATCTCCCGAGCCCTTCCGAACTGTTCCGTCCTCGTGGTAAGTTCCTGTCAGGAGGGCAGCCTGATTCTGCAGGCGATGCGCAACGGCGCGCGTGAGTTTCTGAATATGCCATTGCAGTTGGATGACTTCATCGCAGCGCTGGACAGAATCCGCGTTACTCTTGGCGGTTCGGCGGGCGACGGAAACGTACGCGTCGGCAAGATTATTACAATCGCGGGAGTCGGTGGTGGCGTGGGAAGCACGGCATTGGCGGTCAACATCGCAGCCTCGCTGGCTCAGGATCCGGCTAACTCGCCCGTGATTATTGATCTGGATCTGACTCTCGGAGACGCCGACGTGTGGCTGGACATTATTCCGGAATACACGATTCGTGATGTTTCAGAGAACATTTCCCGCCTCGACTATGGTCTGTTGAAACGCTCACTCACGCGCCACGACTGCGGCGTGTATCTGTTGCCGCGACCGGTGGAACTTGAAACCGGGGAACCAATCAAGCCCGATGACCTGAGACGTATTCTGGCGCTGCTGAAGGCGACATTCTCGCACTTGATTGTGGATGTGACAAAGTCCTTTGGTCGCCTGGATCTTTCGGTGATGGAAGTTTCCGACAAGGTGCTGCTGGTGACCCAACTGGATCTGTCGTGCCTGCGCAACGTCGTGCGGATCATGCAGTTCCTGGAACAGGTTCCCGGCATCAAGGAAAAGGTGGAAATCATTGTCAATCGAGCGGGTCTCGAAGACAACGACATCAGTCTGAATAAGGCTCTGGAAACTATCGGACGCACTGTTTTCTGGCAACTGCCAAACGACTACGCTACGATGGTCGGTGCCCGCAACAATGGACTGCCGCTCTGTCAGTTTGCTCCAAAATCGCGTTTGACACGCAGCCTCAATGATATGGTTCGGCGGCTGACTTCCTCGGAATCCGGAACAAAGCCAGCAGACGAACCAGCAAAGAAAAAGAGTGGCCTGTTTGGTCTGTTCGCCGGTCGATAAGACTAATCCTGAATGCGGGAGACACGCATTGTCTCAATCTGCAGATTTCCCGCACATCGTCCGTTAAGCTACGACGGAACTCGGGCGATCACTGTTTAAGGGGAAGAATATTGCTGCTACCGCACGGCCCATCGCCGCGCTGCGGCGCAGGCAATGGAAAAAAAAATCGCAGCCATAGTCAGGATAACACTGACTTCCCCCAGAATTGAGACCACGATCGACTTGTCCGGCGTGTTGTACCAGAACACTTTCAGAAATCCGTCCATCGCCCAGGCGTTGAATGCGACGGACGACAGTTTGAGGACAAATGCAGGCATGATAAAGCGGGGCATCATGCTGCCCCCGATCGCCGACATGATCAGGATGACGATAGACGATAAGCCTTCCAGTTGTTTCCGGGATTTGCACAGAGTCGCGATCATCATGACAAATGCGGCAGACGCCATTGAACTGACCAGTGCCATAATGCCAGCTCCTGCAAGCGTCTCGACATGCCACAAGTCCAGCCCGAATACGATTGAGGCAAAGACAAACATCAACGAGATCTGAACCACGCCGAGCCCGACATAGAACATCCAATGCGACAGCAGCAAATGGAGGATTGTCATGCGTCCCGACAACAGTCGCTCCAGCGTTCCGCGTTCTTCATGTTCCAGCAGGCTGGATGCTGCTCCGGACATTGAAAACATCACAAACATCACGGAGATCCCTGCGGCGTAATAGGAGATCATCTTCGCTGAAGTGATGCGCGACGTCCCGGTATCGTCTGACTTGACCAAATCTCGGGCAGAGTGGGACTCAATCCGTACAATGCCATCCGCCATGGAAAAACCATTTGATTCCGGCGTGCTGCCTGCTTCCGCTGGATCGGCATCTCCCTGATTACGCAGCATGGTCCTGAAAGCGCCAGCAGCCACTTCCTGCAGCGGCGAAAACGGTCCCCCCATGGTCCGAAATTGCTCCAGCCCTTTCGTCATCAGCACATCCGAGGACGAAGTGAACGCTGACGCCTGCAAAACACCGGCCAGCATTTGTTCAGCAAGCGGGTTGGCCGGATCATAAATCAATTCAATCGCCGGTCGATCTGACTGGCCAAACTCAGCCATCGACGCCTCAAGTCCTTGCGGCAGAATGACGGCCGCAGACGCGCTGCCGCCACGCACGGCCAGAGCAGCCTGCTGCCGTGGACCACTGAGCAGTCCTTTATCGACAGCGGCCCCTGACGTGGCCTGGTCCTTTGGCTCCGCACCGGCAGTGATCGAATTCTCAAACGGTGTGATCTCCAGGTTCTTCATCGCCTTCAGGGAATCCAAAAGCCTCGCGGAACTGCCACTCTTGTCCTGATCAAGGACGATCACTCTCAGTTTTCCCCTTTCGACCCCGGCGGATCCTGCGCCAAAGATGATCGAGAAGACCGTGAACATGACGCAGGGCAAAGCAAACGTCAACAGCATTGCCATTCGATCACGAAACAGGGAAATGCACTGTGCTTTGATAAGAGCCAGGATCATGGCAGTCAACCTGTTACATTCCAAAGAGATTATGGAGCCCGGGACACCGACGTCGCATCACACTACGATTCACGAAGCTCGTGGCCTGTGAAGTGCAGAAAAACCGACTGCAAAGTCGGGACCTCAATCGACAAATCGGCGACATCGATTCCGCCTGCATTGAACTGTTGCAGCCGCAAGGGCAGATCCCGTGCGATGTCATCGACAAAGAAAGTCGTCAGTTTCTCGGAACGCAGCTCGCAGCCGTCCGGTAACGTCGCAGGCGATTGCGTCAGCGTAAACAGGACACGACGTCGACGACCGATGCTCGCCTCGACCAACTCATCAAATGTCCCGGACGCGACCGTGCGACCTGCGTCGATAATGACGATGCGGTCGCAGATCTGCTGTGCCTCATCCAACTGGTGAGTCGTCAGCAAAAGTGATACTCCCTGAGCCTGCAACTCCTTCAACATACCCCAGATCCTCTGGCGGCTCTGGGGATCAACTCCGACGGTCGGCTCGTCAAGTAAGAGAATATCGGGACGATGCAGGACACCGCAGGCAATGTTGAGCCGTCGCTGCATGCCGCCGGAAAATCGAGAGGCCGGTTCACGCGCGCGATCTTTCAGTCCGGTCCACTCCAAAGCCTCAGCGGTTCGCTCCGGGAGATCCGCTGGCTCAACACCAAACAATCGGCCGAACAGATTTAGATTCTCTCGGGCGGTCAGATTGTCGTAAATCGCGATGTTCTGAGGTATCACCCCCAACCGCTGAAGCGTCTTCGGATCACCGCCGGGCTGCTGAACCTGCCCGTGAATCAGGACCTGTCCGGAATCCGGTTTCAAGCGACCGGCGATTGTGCGAATCAGCGTCGTTTTTCCCGCACCGTTCGGACCCAGCAGCGCGAGGCATTCACCTTTTCGAAGCGAGAATGAAGCACCATCCAATGCCGAGCGACTGCCAAACCGGCGGACGAGGCTATCGACGACTAGAGGTTGATGGTCAGACATCCTGGGGATTCTACAGGAAACGTGACGAACGGCTATCTCAGGAATCCGCTGTTCGCAAATATCAGGGCGCTTCCAGTCCCAGCTTCTTTAGTTGCAGCCCGTTGGTGGCATTCCACAGATAGACGTTGCCGCTCGCATCACCGGCCGCAGCAATGTTACTGTCCGGCGTCACGGAGATCGTGTGGAGCCAGGTGCTGACGTCGCCGAGATTCCTCACAAGGCCACCGTTTGACGCGTTGTGGATGCGGACAAGCTTATCGCCGCAGGATGAAATGATATTGTCGGTTTCGCCGATGAACTGCACAGACGTCACATGACGTCCGAAGTTTTCGATCGTGCGCTGCTGATCACCAGTCTCGGCGTCCCAGACCTTGATTGTGTTGTCCGCTCCGGAAGTCACGATCACCTGGCCGTTGCGTTTCCAGGCGACTCCGAGAACATAGCTCGTGTGGCCTTCGAACCGCCGCAGTTGCTGGCTGGTGGCAATGTCGAACGTACGCAGATATTTGTCGGCTCCTCCGGATGCAATCCGTTTTCCACCAGGCGAAAACTTCGCCGCATAGATCACGTCATCGTGAGCCTGCGGCAGAAAGAGGACTCGACTTCCGTCCGCGACGTTAAGAACCTGCAATTCGCCGCGTCGAGACGGAACTCCACTGGCAATCAGCAATTGCGAAGAATCGGCATTGAAATCGACTGACGTGACCCGGTGCGCGACCAGATCTGGATCGTCAATATTTCCAATCGTGCGTTCCAGAACCCAGCCGGGATTCGTATCCCAAATTCGAATTGACTGATCGTCCGCCGCAGACGCCAGCGTGTGTTCGTCCAGAAACTTGACGGTCTTAATCGCCGCCGTATGACCTGCAAAAGCTCCGAGCGCCGCCCCGGTCCGGGCATCCCATGTGTGGACGTTCGCGAAATCGCCACTCGTCGCCAGAATCGAACCGTCGGGGGAAAATGCAATGCTGTGCAGCGGCAGATCGGATTCCTGAAGCTGTGTCGTCGCCGTAGCGACTGCGGTCTTCGCTTCCGCGAGCAACGCTTCGGATCGCGTCACGGCGTCCTTTCGAATCGGCACGGCAGCCTGCGCGATGGCGAGTTCTTTGGCCGCCAGCACTTGTTGTTGAGATAAGAGATTCTGCATGGATTCTGCCAACTTCAGCGCGACGACAGCATCGTTGTAGGGTTTTTGTACGGTCCCAAGTTTCTGCGCGGCGGCATTGGCCAGCGTTGACATGGCTGTCGCGTTGTCCGTGGGTGCCTGCACAGCGGCGGCCATTGCCGTGGAATGCAACGTGGCCGCTTCCGTCTGCAGCTGAGCAACGGTGACTTTCGCCTTAAGTTCTTCATTCAGTGGTTCGCTGTTGGCTGCCTGCTGCAGGCGTGAAAGTTTTGCCTCTGTCAGCAAAATTTCTGCAGCCGCCAGTTTTGCGGTTTGTTCGGCAAGCTGTTTCGCCGCAAGTGCTGTTTTCGCAGCCGCAGAGGCTTCAATGGCTGATTTTTCGGAGGCCGTTTTTTCAGTAGACGCCGTTTCCATCGCCGTCTTCTTTGTCTGCACGTCAGCAGTCGCCGCCGTCAGCATGTCGGTCAGCGCTTTCTCAGCCGTTGTCTTTACCGGCAGATCTTTTTCCGCAACATCGGCCAGTTGCTTCGCGACGTTCAGGCGAGTTATCGCAGCCGATTCCTGCTGCTGGGTTCGTGTCAGTGCGATACGACGACGAACGTCGCCTCGCATTTCAGCAATCTGCTGTCCATTGACGTTGAAGAGTTTCGCCGTGTGATTGTCGCTCGCGGACGCGATTCGCTGCACATCGGGAGCAACAGCGATTGCGACAACGACTCCGCCGTGATTGTACTGCTGCATCAGCTGGCCATTGTCGAGATTCCAGCGCCGAATCGTGCTGTCCGTACTGCCGGAAAAGACCTGTCGTGGATTCTGCGGAATCCGAGCAAGTGAAGTCACCGGTCCGCTGTGTCCGGGGATCTGCCTGATCGCTGCGATGTTCCATTGAAAGACGCCGATCGGTGACGCTGTCAAGGCGATCGTCTGAGTCGCGTTCGCATCCGCGTTTGGCATAACAGGCAACATTGTGCAGCCGAGGGCAACTCCCGCGTGGCCGGAGAATTTCTGCAGCAGCGCGCCGGTCTGCATGTCATGAATCTGCGCGGCCGGTTGTTCACCGTTTGAGACTCCAAGGACCTGCTTACCATCCGCTGAAAAAGTGACTCGTTGTACCGGACCAGGAAATCCTGTGAGTTGCTGCGGTCCGGCACCTCCACCGGACGAATTCCACAGCCGAACCAGGTTGTTGTCACCGGCTGTCGCCAGGAACTGGCCGTCGGCTGACACTGCGAGATCGTTGACAGCGGCTCCGTGACCTGTGCTGAACGCTGCCTGTCCGTTCTGCGGCGAGTAGCCGCGCAGCGTTCCATCCGCAGCGGCGACAAACACCAACTGATTGTTCGGATGAAATGCCATCTTCCGGACAGGCTGGGTATTTCCGTCGAGATGTTGCACGAATCGCGGCGACTGTGCGGTGATCACTTCGTTTGCACGCGCGACCAGAAGCGCTGTCGTCGCGGTAAAAACTGCCGACCTGACCTTCGGATCCGTGAATGTTTCGCGGAGCCGCGCGGTCGCAGCGTTGAAGATGGAAACTCGGCCGTCGGCGTTGACGACAGACACCAACTGAACGTCCTGTGAAAAGCTCAGCGAAGTGGCGGCGGTTGCAAATCCCTGCAAAGTCTGAAGAACGCCGCCATTGTCCGTCTGGTGAATGCGAACCTGATTGTCGGCACCACCAAATGCCATCCGCTGTGTATCGACAGAAATCGCGAATGAGGTTGGCGGCGAAGGCAGACTGAATGTTCGTACCTGCGTGGCATCGGCCGCGTTCCAGAATCGAACGGTCCCGTCCTGGCTGACGGAAAAAGGTTGACCGCTCCAGAATCCAGCAGCTGAGACAATTCCCGCGTGACCAACGAATTCCTTCAGCACCATGCCGTCTGCGGTGTTGAATAAGCGCAAAGCGTTGTCCGCAAAGCCAGCGATGATCTGACTACCATCGGTGTTGCATCCCACCGCTGTGACAGCAGCCGTAAGCCCCTCGATTTTCCGGAGTTCCGGCTGGGCCATATTACTGAGATCCCAGACGCGAATTGTTTTGTCATCGCCACCAGAAGTTAATCGTGCGTCATCGTTCGAGAATGCAAGCGACACGATGTTACCAGCATGGCCCATCAGCGAATGCGTGATCTTGTTCGTCTCCGTGCTGCGGACGACGATCGCTGGCAGGCCGTCTTTTGTACTGACTGTCGCAAGCTGTTTGCGAGTCGGGCTGAGCACTGTGACTGCAAACTGCTCACCAGTCGCAGCCTCCAGGGCCACGGACGGAGCGGCGTTCAGATTCCAGACATACATCGCACCGTCATCGCCTCCGGAAACCGCCATCGTCCCGTCCGGACTGCCTGCGACGGATCTCACCGCGACAACGCCACCTTTCCATGCATCCAGCAGCTTCTGTTCGGAGAGACTCCAGAGCTGCAATGAACCATCAGGCGTGCCCGCGAGCACGTTGTAGCATTCTCGCAGATTGTCGGCCGTCGGTTCCGGTGAGCCGGGCTTGCGGACAAAGTCCAGGGAAGTGATGCCGCCTTCGATTTTCCATGCGGCAATGTCCTGTTCGACAACCGGAACCGCTGCCGACTGAACGGCGATGATCTTGACGGTGCCGGTGTTATCAATCATCGCGAGCAATCGACCATCGCGACTGCTCACGGTGCGTTCCAGATTGGCGGGCGATGACACAAGTTTTTTCGGGGCGGAAGCTGGCATTTGCCAAAGCCGCAGCAGATTGTCGCCGCCACCGGAGACGATCCACTCTGTTTGATTTCCAACTGCGACACATTCCACAGCCTTTACCGGCGTCGGTGTTTCAATCTGACCTGCCAGCGAACCATCGGCGATGTTCCATACGCAAATCGACTGATCAAGTGATCCGGAAACAAGTCGCAGTCCATCACTCGTGAATTGCAGTGCTGTCACGACATCCGTATGTCGGGTGAGCATCGGGCCAGCGACACCATCAGTGGCGTTGAACAGTTGCACGGTGTTGGCGGGTCCATTCGCTGCGATCCACTTGCGATCGGGGCTAATGGCCATGGCCGACGCCGGACCGCCAGCAGCAATGTTGAGCTTCTGTAAATCTTTTGGCCGACGCCATAACTTCACTTCACGAAAGCCACCTGACGCCAGAAGGTCGCCATCAACATTAAACGTTAATGATTGTACCAGATCCCGATGAGCCCCGCCGGATGAACTCGCCAGCGCCGGATCCGTCAGTGCGGTCACCAGTTGTCCAGTTGGCACATGATGCAGGAGGATCTGATTGCCGCGGCCAAACGCGACGTACTGTCCGTCCTGAGTCAGAGTCACCGCCTGCACTGCAGTGATGCCCTTTGGCAGCGTTCGCATCTGCTTCGGCGACATCGACTCAATCCCGCCCGTGCCGCGTGCACCCTGGTCGATCCACAGCCTAATCAGTCCAAGTTCCTGCGACGTCAGGTTGCCCGCCGCGACATCATTTCCCTCCGGCGGCATAACCGTCTTCGCCTGATGTGAGGCCATCTGAATCAGCAGACTCTCCGCACCTCGCCCCGCCACGACCGCCGGTCCCGTGTCGCCGCCTTTCAGAATGGCCTGAGGCGATTCGAGAACGAGTTCCCCCTGCTTCTCGCTGGCCGAATGGCAGGCCAGACAATTCTTTTGCAGGATGGGCAGAATTTCCCTGTCAAACGCAACAGCGTCCGCGCGCTGGATGGTGTCGATTGCGATTGGCGGCCCGGCGCCTACCGTTGACGCGGTGAATAAGAATGCGACGAGCAGAGAGGTGAGTCGTTGAATTTGCATTTGGATCTCAGTCAACATTTACTTAAAACAACGTCCCGTTTGGTTGCGGGGATGTTGGAGTATCAATTCGATTAAACCGTCATGGTTCAGGAGCCCCGATGCGGGCTTGTCCCCATCGAGCTATGATCATCACCAGACGGAAGTGCTGACATCACTAACATCACTACCCGGCTCGTCCGGGTAGGATGATGATCCCCAAAAATGCTGGCATTATGATCACTGCTCCATGCCGACGAGCGGCATGGTGGCGTAACACGCATTTCCGACGACGGGTTCTGGTGGTGATTATCGCCCTATGGAGACAAGCTCCATAGTAGCGTATTCGGTGATCATAAAACGGTGAACGCGACTCCGCATAACAAGTTCAAAGCCAGCCTTGAAGGGGGACGTTGATTTAGAACGGGTCCCCGCACCCCAGGCGTCCAAGAGTTTGCTACTTTCCTACGCCGTTATCGTTGGCCACATCGTCAATAACTTGCTCAAACATCTTCACATGGGTCTCCAGGAGTTCGTCAGTGAGCGTTACACTCACATACCTTTTGTTGGTTAATCTCGTAGAGAGTCCAGATCCCTTGAATAGATCGAACAAGTCTGTGGCCAGCAACGTTCGAAAATCAACATGGACAAGCCCCTTTTTTCTGGGATGGAATGAGATGAAGTTATTGACAGCCCCATTTTGCTTAAGGCCAATGTACGATTCCAAAAAGTTCATTTCGAAGCGCGTGAGGGCCTTGGTATTGACGAGTTTTAGAACTTTGTCACAGATTGACATTACGGGGCTTCCGACCAAGGTATCCCAGTAGTTGCGATCCACTTGCTTACCTGCGACTTCTTCAGCGGTATCATCCAGCCTGAGTTCTGTTTGATCCAGCACCCGAACAAAGTTGAGGACTATTTGATCACCCACCTGCAATGCGCAAAGCTGGATTGCGACAAATGGAATGCTTCCAGACATCAGGCTTAGAACGTTCAGAAATCGGGAAGTGATGTCTTCAGCGATCAGTACTGCGATGTGCTCGTATGCTGGATACCTGCGCCGCTCGATATCCCAATACTCGATGGTACGGATGATGTGGCTCGGATCGGTAGCCCCCAGCATAATCTCGACCTCAAACCGGCGATTATCATCCTCGCTGTAAAGGAGGAGGTCGAGGCGTCCGGCTCCCGAGTGCCGACGCTCATGATCAATTACACGTACATCACCCAACCCAATAATCGACGAATCATCTTTAATTCGTGCGTGCAGCCATGCCTCATTGAAATCGGGGTGAGATTTCAAACTCACCGTATGATGAGTTACGTACTTCATTTTTTCGGCCATCGTTCCACTCATATTGAATACGCTAAAGTTCATCAACCAACCATGTAAATCCCGCCGACGGAGCGGCGAGCCAACTGTACGTGCCGTCTTCTTAGATCCTGACTGCCGACTCTTTCTTCACTTCTTCACCTCCACCACCGTCAGCTTCATGGGTCGTTCCATCACCAGGTTCTGTCCGTTGAAATTCATCTGCAAACGCACGTTGAGCGTGTGTTCGCCGATGGTGGCGGTCGGTTGGACAGCAATTTCATATTTGGCTTCAGGCACGTTCTCTGGAATGTTAGCTCCCGGAATACCGATGCCACCGACGCCGCCGGGAAGTTGAGTCTGCACATTAATCGCACCGGTGAAATCGTACTGGCGTGAGACCTTGACAATGACTTCGGCTTTCTCCCCCTGATTGATCGTCAGGGCTTCCGGCATCGCATCGACCTTCATCGGGAATTCCACAACTTTGACGGTCAGGGAATTGGATGGCACGTTAACGTTGAATCCTCGTACGTTGGCTTCGCTCTGCTTCTGATTTGCGAACTGGTCCGCCTTTTGTTTTTCCTGTTGCGCCTGCTGCTGGAACTGCTGAGAAGACTGAAACTCCATTTGAGCCTTGGTCATAGCTTCCTCAGCCGCTTTCTTTTTTGTGGTGGATTCTTCCAGTTTCTTTGCAGAATCCACGGCAGCGAGAGCGGCTTCATCCGCTTCCTTCTTTGCGCCGTCGAATGCCGTCTGAGCCTGCACGACTTGTTGTTTCAGTGTTTCATCTGCGGGATTTGCGGCAGACTGTTCGGACTTCTGCTTCAGCGCGGTCCCAAACTGCTGCAGTATCAAATTCGTTGCATTGAGTTTCCGTTCAGCGTTCTCCTTTGCCGCAAAGGACTGGCTAAACTCATTGTTCGCCAGCCTCAGTTCGTCCGTCTTATTGACTTGAACCTGCGACGACAGCTGCGCCTTCTGCTGGGCGTCGATCAGGATCGTGCCAATCCGTTCCTGCCGAGCCTTCGCTTTTTCGGCAAGTTCCGGATTGCGTTTGTACTGCAGTCCCTGATTAAAACCTGCCAGATAAAATGAGTACGTGCCAGGCACGGTGTTGGCCTGGAACCGCATTTCAAATTCACCTTTTTCATTGCCGCCAATATTCACCTGCTGAGCGTTCGTGTTGGGCGGAAAATCGACGGGAAAGCCGATGAGGTTTCCTGCGGTTCCTTCCAGTTTCTTCAGAGTATAAGGAATTTTGATGACGCCGCCGCGCGACGTTTCCAGCACCTTGCCGTCGCCGATGGTCAGCAATTGCGGAGCAGCTTCCGCTTCTGAAACACAGATCTGCAAACGTTCCACAAGTCGCGAGGGCACACTGGCGATGTTCGAATTTGGCTGGGCGAACTGAAACGACTTCAACGCTTCGCCGTATCGGGCTGGACGAATCACTTCAGCTCCGTTGATCGTGGCCTTTGCCGTAACCTGCAGAGTCCCGATGCCAGCCGGTGCGGCATCCGCAGCGGTGAGGATCAGCGTCCCCGAATGATTGCCGGGGCCAATGATGATGTCTTCCGTGGTGACGCCCGCTGGAAGTCCAGTGGCGGAGACCGTGATTTCGCCGTCGAATTCATCCTGACGATACGCCACGATATGGATCGCATCCCGGCCGCCTTTTCGCAGCATCAGGCCGTCCGTCGATCCTTCCGGAACTGCCACAACGCGAAAGTCCGGCTGCGGTTGGCGAATGGCAAGCCGATAAATCAACCGCGGATCACTCTTCACGGAACTCACACCATCCTTCAGGAGAATGCGGTAAGTGCCGTCTTCCGGCGCCTTGAATGTATACGACGGATCTGATGTGCGTTCATCGAACTCATGCCGTCCCGAACGGTTATTAAAGTTGCGTTCTGTTATATCTTCAATGAAGACGATATCGGTGATTTTCTGTTCGCCTTTGTCGTCAGTGCTGAGGCGTTGTATCAGCAACGCAGGATCAACGGACTGGCCAAGTCGATCGGCGTACACATCAAATGCCCAGACGTCATCCTTCTTTGCGTCAAAGGAAAACCAATCGACGTCTCGTTGAGGATAAAACGAACCTGCTACCTCGCAGGGCAGTGTCAGTTTCTGCGGCGCGGAGGGTGAATCGTTGTTGGCGACCTCCAGCACGGTGGGAGCGGTCGCGGGTGTGATCAGCACCGGGTTGGAATTGAAGCCGTTATTCGTGACGCGGTATTCAACGCCGTCCATGCCCGCCTGTTGAGGCCCGATGAGTGACGAATACGTCAACTTACCGACGATGTCGCCAGGAATTCCAATCCGGGCTCTGAGTTGATCGAGCGATCGGCCATCCAGTTGAAAAGAGCTCGGCTGACCACCGGGGAGATTGCGGCCATACAGTGTGTATTCATCGTTGGAACCCGGCAATCCTGCGGGCGGAAAGACGAAGTCCAGATACGGCAACGGGCCAATGGTGAGTCGATACACATAACCCGGTCCCGCAGCAAACAACGCATCGTGGACTTTGACAAAATACTGACCGTTCGCGGGCAACGTGACATCGACGAGCGACTCGCGTGCATCCGCGTAGCGAGATTCCCCGATGATCGTGCCGGATGCTGTGTACAGCGTGACCGCCAGATCTATGTGTGAATCAATACGTTTGCATTGACCGTCCAGAAGAATGCGCTGACCGGCGACTCCGGTGAAGCGATACCAATCCACATCCGGACCACCGATCGATTGTCCGTTAATCGTGACCGGCAGCGTGACCTCCTGTGCGGCATTGGTTCTGACAGATTCGACTTCTACCCACGCCGGCAGATCGTTGCCTCCGTTGGGTTCGGTTTCCGTGAATTCCGGCGTACTGCTTACGACAAATGTGCGGCGATTGGAAAGACCATATTTTCCCTGACACCGCACGTCGTAATTTCCGGGTGGTACATTCGCGGCCACAGTGATTGTGAACACGTTCTCAACCGGCTGTGGTCCTTCGTCGAACGGTGTCACGTCAGCCATCTTTCGCGCGAATGTGATTCCCTCGTGGCTGAATACCAACCGATCAACATCGTCCAGATCGTCTCCGGCAATTGTGACTTCCAGCGTTGCCCCCGGCGCAGCGCCGGCAGGGAATATACCGTCAAGCCGCGTGGCCGGAAGTTGAGCGAAGAGGCCTGTGGACGAGGCGAGGAAGGCCACAATCAATGTCGCGAAGCGGATAGTGTTTCTCATAAGAAGGTTCAAGGAGGTAGGTAGAACAAGTCGGCGTGCTTTACTCCAGGCGGTTAAGATTGCGAGCATTGGCGAGCGGCATGCGTCAGCTTGCCGGTACAAGAAAGAGGTACCGGAGGGCTTACGCCACTCCGCTCGCCGGACTCAATTCTGGCCGCGCGGAGTATAACGGTTTCCCTGGGGTGAACGTAAACACAGAACGTCAATGTATGGACTCCAGCAATTACTTCCCGCGAGGCTTCGCTGTGTAACGTCGACTCTTCGGAGCGGTCTGTGTCAATTTTGCGTGAGTGATATCTGCGATGCGTTCGGCGAGCCACTCGGCCGCTTCAGCACTGTCGGTATCCTCGTCAATGTCATCGTCGTCACTGTCTTGCTCTTCTAACTCTTGTCTTGCGATTGCCTTGGCTGCAATGTGTGCTGTCAGTGCAAGCAGCAGACCAGCAATCAGCAGCCCCTGTCCGGCGATCATACTCGCGAATTCATAAGGGATCGTTGGAAACATCCAGTTCACCAGCCATCCGCCTGCAAGAATGGCCAGCGTCACCGCGATGGAAACTCCCCCGAGGATGCCAATGATAATCGCTACAACAAGAGACACTTGCACAAATTTTACTCTAGACTTCATCAATGCCTTCCCTGCAAGAATGTCGTTTCTTCTGAATTCACCCAAAAATTGTCGCTCATCACTTCTCTCGAAATCAGGTTAGGAATGAGAGCCAGATTCGTGTTGGGAGTAGGGTGGGAGAAGCGGATGTTCGTGCTACTTCTCGTACTCGTACTCAGCATCGCGGTACTCGTGTTCGAGACAATAAACGTCGAGTCGCTCATGGTCGAAAATTGGCTCTGTCATGTGCATCTTTTCGAGTACGAGTACGAGTACCGTTTGACTGAGTACGAGTACGAGGAAATCTGATTTGTGTCGTCCGTATGCACGGACTCTGCAGTAGCGTCAGCTTACTTCACTTTACAAACTGAAACTCCCTGGTATTCAAGATCGCCCAGATCACATCCTCCCATGCCTGTTGTTTATTTTGATACTCAGCAATTTGAGTCAGGATGAACGTGGATTCTTCGGGGCGCGGTTCTCGACCGAAGGCAGCAAGGTAGAGTTCGCGGATCTTGTCGGCGTCAGGGCGGTCGGGCTCGCGATTGAAACGCGCGGCACGCCCCTGGCCATTTTGCAATCGGCCCTGGACATCGCCGGAATTCAACAGATGCAGCGACTGTGATAGATTTGCTTCCGCAGAACGTTCGCATTCACACGCACTTTCGGCTTCTGGTTTGCCGAAGACTTCAAGGAAGTAATTATTGAATCCGTTGTCGGGCAACTGCACGGCAGTTGTGCCCTGAGGAATCGTGCCGAAATTCGACGGCGTGTCAGCGACGGCGTTGACGGAATCGTACAGCACTTCCGCCGACAAACGGCGTGGATAAAAGCTGGAATAATTCTGCTGGTCTGTCTTGTTGGACTCCGTCGGCTGAGAACTCAACTGGTACGCATTCGACTTACAGATTGTGCGGACCAGATCTTTCAGAT
>JAYSPO010000811.1:0-3193 GCA_043722015.1 Candidatus Kuenenia sp.
GCTTTACTTTCCAGATCATGGACCGACACAACACGCTCAGTAATATCGCCACAGTGGTCGTCACTGTCACCGGTTCCAACGATCAGCCGACCATCACGATGCTGACTTCATCCGGCTTTGACCTCTGGCACTTATCAGACAATGGAAGTGTGTTCCTCAATGGTGCATTTGCTGATATCGATACGACTGATACTCATTCTGTCACAGTCGACTGGGGTGATGGAAGTGTTGCGGAGATCATCAGCCCTGACCAGCTCGCCGATACTTTCGCCCGCGGTCATGACTACGAGACTGGAGGAATATTTCAGATCATCGTGACCGTGGCGGACAACAACGGTAGCCTTGACACTGAGACCACCAGCGCCTTTGTGCAGGGCGTGGGTGTTGTCAACGGCACACTGTACATCATCGGCACAGATGGCCGCGACATCGTCCATGTCAGTTCCGGTGGATCTGACGGTGGATCTGATGGAGGGGACGACCGAACACTGAAGGTCACGACTCAGTTCAACCAGGCTGGCACACACGATCACGGTTCCGATGGTGGCTCCGACGGAGGTGCAGATCATTACGCGTTCAATCTAAGTGACGTGACCAGCATCCTGATTATTGGCTGTGACGGTAATGATCATTTGCACGTCAGTAAGAAAGTGATGATTCCCGCGACGATCGACGGCGGTGCGGGCGACGACTCAATCTGGGGCGGCGGTGGCAATGACACGATCAATGACCTGATCGGTAACAACAAGATCTGGTCAGAGGGCGGAAATGACGTCGTCACGGTCGGCAATGGTAACAACCAGATCGATGTCGGCAGTGGAAACAACATGGTTACTTCCGGCAATGGAATCAACAGCATCCAAGCCAACGGGGGCTCTGATGGTGGCTCGGACGGCAATAATGTGATCGTCGTCGGCAACGGAAACAACGACATCCAAACTGGCGACGGCAACGACGCCATCACGACCGGCAACGGAAACAATGAAATCCATGCGGTTGGCGGCGACAACACGATCAACACCGGCAGCGGAAAAGACAGGATCTGGACCGAAGGCGGAAATGACACAATCAATGCCGGGGATGGCGACAACGAAGTGCGTTCCGGAAAAGGGAACGATGTCATCACGACCGGCACTGGTCGCGACCTGGTCGATGCCGGGGACGGCAGCGATGTGGTTCGAACCGGAGCGGGTAACGATTCGATTCAGGGTGGCTCCGGTGACGACGTCCTGATGGGCGGAGACGGCGACGATCTGATTCAGGGCAGCCACGGACGGGATCTCCTGATCGGTGGCTTCGGTGCCGACCGGATCGTGGGAAATCAGGAGGAGGACATTCTGATCGCCGGCTGGACGGCATGGGATAACAATGATCTGGCCATCGTTGCCATCATGAAAGAATGGACCAGCGGCAACAGTAACGCGACACGAATTGCCAACGTCACAAATGGCACAGGTTTGAGTTTGGGCTTCAAGCTTGTGGGCGACGACGGTGCATCACAGACCGTGTTCAACGATAACGACGTCGATATCCTGACTGGCAGTCAGGGCATCGACTGGTTCTTTGCCAACCGCATTGCTGACAACGGTGGGGTCCTGGACATCATCACCGACAAGGCTGCCAACGAGTTGTGGAGCGACACGGATTTCTGATCAGGCAATTATGAATGGTCACTCCTCAGTCTGCTGTGTGGCACTCGAAAAACCTGACACAGGTTCGCTTGCAAAAATGATATTCCTGACGCGAGACATCGTCCTGCGTGCATCGTGGTTTTCGTTGATACTTTGCTCTGTATTTCTCCACCGTTAGAAGGAATCCCTGCCATGGCCATGCATCACTACAGCCCTGCATTACTGACGATCTCTCGTTTGTTTCACATCCTGAAATCAGCAATTGCTCAGCGAGGTCAGCGACGCCGAACTCAATCTGCCATCGGCGGAGAGTGTCTCGAAAGTCGCCAGCTGCTGACCGCCTCGTTTGGCTTTGATTACGGCACCATTGCCAGCGATCTGTCTCCGACGCTGAGATTTTTCGGCAGCCCAAATGCCAGCGACGCACCTTTTACCATACTCCGATACGGAGAGGGCCAGGTGACCAGCCTGACAAATCTGGGGGTTGGCTATCTTATGCCTGCTGATATTACGTTCAAATTCGGATCCAGCAATCCAACCGCGCCCGTGCAGGTTGTGACGCTGTCATCGTTCGACAATGGACTGGGTGATGGAATTGCCAATCAGGTCTATACGCCAGATTCCAACGACCAGCCGCTCCTGACAATTTTCAAAAGTGGAGTACCCGTCGCCGAAGGTCGAGTCCAGCAAATCGCACTCGAAACAAGTCAGCTGGGGCAGGTCACTTCGTCCCGCAGCACGTTTCAGCTGGACCGAGCGATCGGTGCGGACAAGCGTGTCTATAATGAGATGCTTGCTGCCAGCCAGGGAACGGGCGTCATTCCATTCAATCTGACTGCATTCAACCTGACGGGGCCGTGGGCCGGAGTCGGAGACGCGCAGATTTTCCAGTCCTCTGGAGTCAGCCTCTTTGCCCCGTCACACGCACCCACAAACCTGACTGTCTCATCGAGTTCGGTTGCTGAAAACGCGCCTGTCGGCACGGTGGTGGGAAGATTCACTTCCGTTGATGTCGATGCAGCACAGACCTTCACCTACTCGCTCGTGAGCGGAACCGGCAGTTCCGACAATGCAAAATTCACAATTGTCGGTAACCAGCTCAGGACTAAAGCCGTATTCGACTTTGAGACGAAGAGTTCGTATTCCATTCGCGTTCAGACGAGAGATCAGGAAGGGCTTGTCTTCCAGAAACCCTTGACCATCAGCGTCACCAATCAGCTGGATGGAACCGCAGGGACGGATGCATTTGTGCTGACGTATTCGGCCACCAATGTTGCCATCGTCATGTCCATCAATGGCGGAGCACCGATCAATCAGGGCACGTTTCCGCTCACATCGGCTGTAACATTGCATCATCTGCTGGCAAACGATTCTGTACGAGTCGTCGGGACAAGTGGAAATGATGTGATCGTGCGGACGATCACGTCATTGACTGTCAACGGAGCCGGAATTGTCCTTGACGGACCCGCGAGCCTCACTCTTGCCGGTGCCGCAGGGAACGACAGTTACAGTTTTGATGCCGATGCTGTTCTGGGAGTCGTGACGCTCGACGAAGCCGGGGG
>JAYSPO010000812.1:0-1391 GCA_043722015.1 Candidatus Kuenenia sp.
GCTCGTCGCTCCGCGCCGCGAAACTGGTCGGGAGACTTGCGGCGATCGGCCAGAATTTCCTCTGTCGATGCAGAGTCATCTGATCGTTCCAGCAATTGCGAAAGGTAACGCCTGACCGAATCGAGATGTGAGTCTTCGGATGCATCATCAGTTTGTTCAGATTTTGCAGCGGCTGAATCGGTTGCAGTCTCTGGCAGTCTCGCTGCAGATTCTTTTTTCTCAACCGCATGCATTTCAAACAAGTCCGCCAGTTCGCTCCGCAAGTCCTGTGATTCATCAAGGGTCGCAACGGAGGAAGCTGTTGACTCGTGTCCCAGGTCAGTTTCGGATGCATCAACGTTGCGACAGGCTGGCAGTGTCCGTGTGTCGCAAGTCAATTCCCGTTCCAGTCGTTCACGAGCCATCATCAGACTGGAACGGACGTCTGTCGAAGATTCGTTGTCTTGTGTAGTCTGCAGCAGCGAACCGGTGTTGCGCGTCGGTTGACGATCGTTCGCGACGGACGCTACGAGGTCTTCCCATGAATCATCACTAACTCTGCCGTCCGTGTCACCGACGGCTGTCGGCAGTTGGGTGGCATTTTTTTCAATCGCATGGAGTTCTTTTGTGAGCTGAGCGATTAACCGTTCGCGGGACGCCAGTTGGGCCTGAAGCTGAAAAATCTGTTCGGAATGTTCCACCGAGTTCATCGCTACAGGAAGGCGTTCCGACGCATCCGGGTCCTTCATCTGTATTTCTGAATCAAAGCCGGTGATCGCATCATAGACTGTTGCGGTTTTCCCGATCAACTCGTTCTGATCAGTATCTGCTTCAGCCGCGGCCGATCGCAGCGCTGCCTGAAATGACTGCGTTCCCTCTTCAGACTCTATGTTGAGCAGGAGCAGAGAATTTGCGGCGATTATCCCCGCGTTCATCACGCAGGTTTCTTCGAGGACTGCCTTCCGGGCTGCAACGGCGCGAGACACAGCGATGGCCGCAACAACGCAGGATATCACAAAGACAATCAATGCCACAAGAGACGACAGGATTCCCGGCGATGCTGACCTGGTCTTTAATACCGGCAGTAATGCTTCGGACTTCGTGGCGATCGATAATCCGGCAGACTTCGCAGCCGTGTCCCCGGCGGCGTCAGTCGGAGCGACCCAGTTCCCGACTTCGACGATGTCCATCGTATCAAGATTCAGAATCGGTATGGCGGGCGGGGTGATGGCTGAATCCGGATCGGTGCCTGCGATCGCGACATTTTCTGTGGCGTTCCCTGTGACGTTGTCTGTTGGAGTCGAATCGCTTTGAGCCTTCTGCATAACGCTTTGATCATTCTGAATCACAGTCAACGGCGAACTGGATTCCACGTCATGGTTCGGCTTCACAGAGAATTCAAAGGGTAGCTC
>JAYSPO010000813.1:0-9379 GCA_043722015.1 Candidatus Kuenenia sp.
TGGAGGGACCACCGCGTTCGATTCGGGAGTTGTGCCGAAAGGCGCCACCCGAACTGGTGGCCATTGCCGAGAAAGCGATGAGTCGGAGCAGGGAAGATCGCTACCGAGACATGGCCGACATGGCAGACGATCTGCGAGCATTTCTGTCGCAGCGCGTGGTCAGTGCCTACCAGACGGGACTGATGGCGAGACTCAGAAAATGGGTCGTTCGCAATCAGAGCATCACGATCGCCGGACTGCTGACGCTTGTGACGATTGCCAGCGCCCTCGGAGTCGTCGCACTCATTCAATTGAGTAGTCAGTCCGCGATGACAAAAAAGAACACGGAACTCAGTCACACAGTCGCGGAAAAAACCAAAGCCATCAGAGACGCAGAAATTGCAGGCGAGGAAAAAAAAATTGCCAGAGATGAGGTCAATGGTCTCTCTCTGATGAGTCACTCAAGAAATCTTCTCATTCAGGGAGATCCGGTTCTGGCCTCGCTGCTGGGACTGGAATCCGTCGCGCGCTTTCCGAGAGCGACAACAACGGAGCTGCTGTACACGGCTGTGGCGGAAATGGTCGAGGCAGTTGAGTTCGATGTGGACTCCCGAACGTCCGACCTGGCCTGGAGTCGCGATGGATTGCGGCTGTTGTCCGTGCACGCCAACGGTACTGGAAGAATCTGGGATACAGTGACCAACCAGCAGGTCGTCATGATCGTGAATTCCCGTGAAAAGTCGTTTTCCACGGGTTTGTTTTCAAGTGATGGACAGAGCCTTCTGACAGCCGGGAGCGAAGGAGGGGTTGCCTTGTGGGACGCTCACACCGGCATTCGTACTTTAGCGCTGGCCATCGGCTATCAGATACCGCGATTACCCAATGACTCCTTGAGTCGCCCCGAGATTGTCGCTGCAGCTTTCTGCGTGGACCCCGACACCGGCGCACATGAAGCCCGAATTGTGGCCGCCAGTGCCGACCGTGCGGTGCATATTTTTGACCGGGTTACCGGGGGAGAACTGGCCATTCTGCAACCACCGACAGATATTGGCATGAGTCCTTTCACGATCATGCGCGTCAGTCCTGATGGTCGAAGCATTGTCGTGGGATGCGAGGACGGAAACGTCTACATCTGGAACGACAGACAGCAACTCGTAAAATCGATCGAAGCACACAATCAGACGATTCAGAGTATCGAGTTTTCGTCCGACAGCCAGCGGTTCATCACGTGCGCGTTTGCCAGCTCCGGTGCCGAAAGCGTAATCTCATCTACCGCGCGCTGCTGGCAAACGGAGACAGGAGAACTGCAGTGCGAGATCTCTCCCGAGGGATTGCATGTGTGTTCCGCCGCGTTTCACCCGCTGAAACCGTGGGTGGCCCTGGGACTCAGTGACCGAACTCTGTGCCTCTGGGATCTCGACGAACAGCGGGCCCTGGAGGTAACCGAACCGCAAAAAGACGTGATCCATCAACTGGACTTTGATGAGGTCGGTGATCGTCTTGTTTCCCTGTCAGCAGCCGATGAACTGATGACCTGCATCGTCCAGAATCAGGGGAACACGGTCGGTCTAACGCTGTCCGAACGGCTGGTTGGCCATCGTGGCACGATCAATCGAGTTGCTTACAGTCCATCGGGCTTATCTGTCGCGTCGGCGACCGGTCGCGAAGTCCGTGTCTGGCAGGCTGGTTCGAAGAATGCGGTGCCCACGTTCGGCTCACCATCCCATCCCGGCCGGATTCACGTCAATCATCAGGGTGATCGGATCCTTGAAGTCAACTCCGCGCAACAACGAGTCAGACTGTGGTCATACCCTGATGTCCACCTGATTTCAGACCTGGATAATATCGGTGACGGCTGTTCAGCGCGTTTCACTGACGACGACCTCCATATTGCCTTGTCGTTTGTCGACGGCACTTGTCGTCTTTGTGACGCCCGCAATGGCAAACTGGAGTTCGAAACGAAACGCTCTGAATCCATGGTGTTCCAGACATGTTTCGGCAGCCTGTTGTGCCTTGGGGATAATGACGAAGCAACAGTGTGGGATTGGACGACGGGAGCAGGTCTGCACACGTTCAGTCGCCCGAAATTTGGACAGTTCCGCGTTCGCCCCGATGGATCTTCCATACTGGCGCAGCGTCAGGATCGGGAGGATGGCACGATGACCAACATTGATCCGGCAAGCGGTACCGAGATCGAGATTGTGAATTCAGAAACCTGCAATCCGGGTTATTTCTCCCGCAGCGGTCGATATTTCTGGTGTCATGGATCGCGGCACGAGAAGTATGACGTTCCATTTTCTTCCCATGTCAAGCTGATTGACACTCACACGAACCAGGTACTCTTTGTCACACAGGGAGGCGACCCTCTGGTTCGTAACGTGCGTCTGAACGACACGGACACGCGAATGCTGGTGGACTATGTGCAGCGTTCCGAATGTACGGCTGAAATCTATTCAATTCCCGATGGAAAATTGATCGCCGAAATCGGACCTCCGGAAGGTGAAGTGTCCGGTTGGTCGACTGATTTGCGATTTGTCACCATCGTGTCGGACGCTGCTGGCACACAACTCTGGGAAACCGCCAACAACACAATGGTGAGCAGTCTGGAGATCGGTGGCAGCAACTGCGAAACAGTCAGTTTCAGCCCGGACAATCGGTACCTCGCCGTGCAGCTCGTCGCCGAGTCCCAGGGCTCAGACGAAAAGTCGAGCCGAGTGGCGCTATGGAGTACCACGCCTTTGACGCTCATCACCGTGCTTCCGGGAGAAAATCGAAGCAGCTCGCCGACGACATTCTTTCCGGATGGCGAACGATTCTGGACGATGTCCGGTGACAACCAGATCCGCATTTGGCCCCTTGAGATTGTCAAGCATGCAAAGAAACATATCCCGCGAAGTCTGACCGTTGATGAAGAGCGAATGTATGGAGTCGATGAAAGTCGGCAGGTTCCCACGGAGATCCCCGCCGATCTTTCACCACGATCATTGCCGTGGCATCACCTGACCGAAAGGATTCGCCTGCTGTCTCCGGTAACCGCTGAACGCAGAAATATGGCCCGCAATCTCCTTGGCGATGTTCGGAAATGGCTGAGTGACAAGGCAACGCAGAAAGAAATCTCGCTCGCCTTGACGGCTGTCGATCGGCTGCGTTCCGGCCCTTTCGATACCGATCCAATGGTCCTGGAAGGGATCGCTGAATTGCATAAAGACTTTGGCGAACGAGCGATGTCAGTCCGGTTGCTTGAACTGGCGGCTCGCCATCCGCGAGCTTTTGAACTTGATGACAAGCTGCTGCAGGCTCGCGCGGAAATTTTTCCGCAACTGGTGAGTCTGCGGTCCGCAGACCCTGTAGCGGAAGCGGCATTTGCCGAAGCGGCGACTCCGGAACAGAAGGCATCCTTCGAAAAAAGTCTTGCCTGGGCAGTACAGAACTCTCCACGCATGGCAGGCTACCTGATGGCGAGAAAGCACCTCCTGGAAAGCCATCCCGAACTGGCAAAACCCCTTCTGCAGACATTGGCGGATTCCCCATCGACCAGTGTGGCTGAAACGGGTCCTGAGCTTTTCCTGCAGCTCGCCGAATGCGAACTTGCATCAGGACAAGCACAGGCCGCCGCTTCTGTTTTACGAACGGCGCTCAATGAGGAACGCTTCCGCGCACCGGAAGTCTGGAATCGCTGGCTGCAGATTTCATTTGCGAATCTGGGATTGACTCCACAGACGCTGATTGCCCAGCTGCCGGAAAAAACAGTTGGAACGCCTCCGGAACCACGGTATGAGGACAATGTGTCCTGGCTGCTTGAACAGCTGAGCCAATCCAGACCGATGCGAATCAATTGCGGCGGCGACAGATATGTGGCTTCCGGCCTGGCTGTCTGGGAGAGTGATCGATTCTTTACGCACGGACACGCTTACTTTGGAACAGATGGAGATGCATCCCTGTTTGCAGAACCCATTGCCAACACAAACGATCCTTTGCTGTTCCAGTCGGAGCGATGGTTTTCGAACAATCGACACGATAAGCCTGCGGGCTATCAAATTCCGATGCCGAATGGAGACTACGAAATCAGGCTTGGGTTTGCAGAGATTTTCGAGGCAAAGCGGAATTTCGATGTCGTGATTAATGAAACTACCGTTTTGACAGAGTATGATCCGGGGCGCGGTGCGTGGGCAACGGCTGACACTGTCGTTGTGCAGACAACGGTTCATGATGGGCGGCTGAATATCAGCTTTGTAAGCCAAAACGACGAACACCCAAAAATATCCTGCCTTCAGGTTGTTCGCATTGGTGCCCGCAGACCCGCCGATTGACGTCATATCTGTTTCATGTGCCTATTCCGATAGAAAGTCCGACATCATGCCATCCGCGCCAGTGCCAAAAAGCTCCTCTTCTACAGCCTCCGGCTCCTGCACTTTTGTCTACCGAAACGGTAACTGGGAACCAGTTTCCAACACCTGCCCTGCCGGGACCACAGCAACCAAACCGGCGGGAACAGGCACAGAAGGCCAGACTGCCGCTGGCACCTGCCAGCCGGATTGATCGTAGCTGAATACGCATGAATTTGTACTTGTTCGGTTGGCCTTCCCTATATGGGGGGGCTGACACAAAAGCGGCTCATTTGCTGCAGCTTCTGGCCGACCATTGCGATATCACGGTGATACCGAACGATGCCTGCTGGCTGAACGACAGCTATTGGGTGCCCATGCTGGCGCAATGGGGCGTGCGTTGTACGATGCTCGCATCGCTGCCGCAGCGGTTGGACGGAGTCGGCCTTGCACTCTCCAATGACCGCTTCTTTGTCGGTTCCATTTGCACCGCCGCGCGACATCGCGGCCTGAAGATCGTCTGGTCGTCGGAGATGATGTGGCATCATCCTGAGGAAGTTGATTTCATCAAGGCGGGTGAAGTCGATCGATTGCTGTACGTGTCTGAAATCCAGAAGCAAGCTCTCAATTACGAGTCGTTTTGCCGCGTGCCAACGTTCATGACCGGCAACTTCGTTTGCCCGGATGAGTTTCCCTTTGTGGAGCGTCCACACTCGGAAAGAATTACGATCGGACGGTTGTCGCGCGATGATATGGACAAGTATCCGGAAGACTTTCCGGTTTTTTATGAGGCACTGCAACTGCCGAACGTGCAGTTCCGAGTCATGGCGTGGAGTCCGGAATTGGCTCATAAATACCGGTGGCATCGATTTGACGAACGATGGACGCTGCTGCCTCCGCTGGCAGAATCTCCTGTGAAATTTCTGCAACAGCTGGACCTCTTTGTGTATCCACTGGGCCATACGTTCACGGAATCCTGGGGTCGCAGCACGGTCGAAGCCATGCTGACCGGAGCAATTCCGCTCGTGCCGGATGGACACAATTTTCGATCCCTCATTGTGCACGGAGAAACCGGCTTCATCTGCAGCGACTTTCGCGATTATCAGTCACGAGCCATCGAACTGACCTACGATCCGGTCTTGCGCCGGCAAATGTCGAGGGCCTGCCGGGAACATGCGGAAGGGCTCAATAATGCCGACAGGCACCGAGCTGTCTGGCTGGAGGCACTCGATGTCTGATGCGACATTCTGCTACTGGTCAGTTGCTGATGGCAGCTATGCTCACATGATGGCAGCATGCATCGGGTCCGCGCGACAGGTTGGAGTGCAGGAAGATTTTCACATCTGGACCGACACTTCGATTCCGGAGGCTGTCTGTCATGCTGCGGGCAAGTATGAACACCGGAACTACCTGTTCAAGTTCGACTTTCTGCTCAAGACAGTACAGTTGCCCTATGACTACTTCGTGTTTCTCGATGCGGACAATTTTTTTGTCAGACACCCGGGCAATCTGATTCGGCATACACTGGGCGGCCCTGTACACGTCGTCCTGGAGAGCGATTGCACTCGCGACTCCAACACACGACGCGACTGGTGGGGCTGCCCGCTCGGTGAATACGTGCGATTGATGCAGGCGTGCGGTGTCCGCAGTCGATCGGTATTCAACACGAACGCCGGATTCTGGATCGTGCATCGCGATGTCGCAGTGAGATTGGTGGAGCTGGCGATGGAATTCTGGAGTCACTCTACACAGCAGAATTACTGCTTCACTGAGGAAGCCCCACTGGCTTATGCAGGTCACATGCTGATGGGTAACCCCTACAACCACGTCTTGGAAACAAACCCGGATGTCTGGGCTTCCGACTGGACAGGAGTCTTCACGGGACGTCTTCCTGACAGCAGCCCATGGGAATTTGAAGACTACATGGACGGTCACCGCTTTCGTGTGAATCCAGCCATTGTGCATTGCATGCGTAGTAAGGAAGCACTGGTCGCAATGGCACTGAAACACTCCTGAGCTGCGCAGAGCCGCGGGTTGAAGCCTGCCTGATTCGGCGCACGATCAGCCACATTCGAGCGGACTCCTGCAGGAACTGCCGCTTTCGATTCATACGTCTTCTCAACAGGCAATTCAAACTGTTTTCCCTGTTGTATGCGTGCCTCATCACGAGGTTCGGCTCTGATATGCTGTGCGGCATCCACGTATCGGCAGCAAGGACAGATCGCACGGATCGTGCTGCAGATGATCCAACGGATTCGGAACCACCACACACATTCAGCGTGCCCATTGATAGTGGCCTCTAACACACTCAAAACTCTGTACCTTTTTTTTCTGATGACGGCGTTTTCTGGATGCGGTTCGCTGACAGAATTTCGCCCAGGGACTGACGCGCCTGTGATCCGCGGTCAGGACGGGATTCCCGACAATTCCGGGACCGCAGAATCATGGGCGATAGCGCCCGATCTGGCCGGGACACAATCACCCGAACCTGTGATCTACCTGCCGTTGACTCTGCGTGATGCGATCGAGGCCGCACTCATGGATTCTTCCGTTGTGCGAGTTCTGGACGGAAGGGTCAATGTGGCGGCGATTCTGCCGACCGACGTCCTGATTGCTGAACAGCGAATCGCAGCGGAGCAGGGCCGATTTCAGCCTCGACTGACTGCAAATCTCGATCGCAGTATCATTGACCAGCCGCCCAATGCATTCTTCGGGCCAGGCATCGCGGCAAACACCAGTCGTGAAATGTCCAGTGTCTTTGCCAGAGTCACTCAACCGCTGACAACTGGAGGATCTCTGAGCGTGGGGTTTGAACCTCCGTTGGCATACCTGTACCTGCCGAAAGGCGTGCATCCCGGGCAATTCAATCCAATTTACTCAACAACCTACGTCGCAAGAGTCATCCAGCCCGTCCTGAGAGGTGCTGGTCCTGGAGTTGCCCTGGCCCCCATTCAAATTGCTCAGACGCAGGCGAATCAGTCTCGCTGGGCACTGGAGGATGTGCTGAATTCGCAGATTCGCAGCATCACAGAAGGCTATTGGCGTCTGTATGCGGCGCATCTGGAACTGGAAGCCGTTAAAACCATCCTGCCATTGGCTGAAGAGAGCGTTCGGATTGAAGAACTTCGCTGGAAAGCCGATCGATCAATTCTGGCTGACGTCGCCCGCGCGCGTTTTCAGCGGGATGGCTTTCGCCGCACGCAGAGTGTCATGCAGGGCAACCTCCGCAAAAGAGTCCTGCAGCTCCGACAATTGCTCGGCGGTCAGCCTGACGTGTTGCCTCTCTTTCTGCCATCAGAAAGACCCAGCGAGAATCCGCCACCGGAAGATGTTCCGACACTCGTGCAGGTCGCGATCAGCAATCGACCATCGCTCAACTTAATCCGGGAACAGCTGAGTGAAAAAAACATCGTCCTGCGTGTTGCCGAGAATCAGGTTCTGCCATCTCTGGACCTGCATGGTGAGTACTATATGAACGGACTCGCTGACCGCCTGAGCGATAGCTTTCGACAGGCAGGAACATCGAACTATACAGACTGGACGCTGGGACTTGGAATGGACGTCCCGATCGGGAACAAGACGGCGCGCAGCCGACGGCAGATCGCCGAACTGGATGTAGCTCGTGTGCATATTCGTCTCAAAGCACTTGAGCAGAACGTGGCCTTTGAAATCACTGAACTGATCTCCGATCTGCACGCACAATGGCAGCGGCTGGAGATTGCAAAACTCCAGGCTCGGGAAACTCAGGAATGGCTCCGCGTCTCCAGAATTCGATACACGCAGCCGCAAGCCTCAAATTCAAGCTCAAGGCAGGATTGGCTGCTGCTGGCTCTGACGGATCTGCAGTCGGCCATGCGATCCTATGTCGAGGCCGTCAGTGATGTCGGCGAGGCTCTGGCTGAATACAATACGCTGCTCGCAGACCTGAATCAGGCGCAAGGAATCAGTGTCTATCAGTGGCGCCAACAGGCCACTCAGGAAACCGATGGAGGAACGCTGGGGGGGCATGCCGGTATCTTAAATCAGGACTATCGAGCCAATCCTGGGTCGGTTCTGCAAATGGTCCGCGCCTCGCAAAAAGCCGCGGAACCGCGCCTGTCTTCAGGACTGCTGCCACCAGCCGATGGACTCATGCTGGGGCATTCCTTCCTGAATGAAAAGCAACCGCCGCCGCTCGAACTTCCCGCCACAGCGTCAACATTCGACTTGCCGCGCGACAGCGATCCAGCTCAAAAGAGAGTTGAGACGCCTGTTCGTCCGTAAAACTGCGCAGCTACCACCAGAACTCCGTTCGCAAGTACCGAATCCCTTTTGTAATCAGCATGACACCAATCGTATTCCAGCCGCGAGTCACTCGGCCGAAGCCCGTCATGCCGGACTTGAGCCGACCATCCGGATTGCGAATCTGGCAATGCACGATGACAGAGTTCTGTCCGGTCGCAACCGTCTTCTGAGCGACCGGGGATATGCCTTCCACTGTTGCCTCGAACGTCTCGAACGGAATTGCCCGAGCCTTCAGGGCGACCGGCTGACCTGGCTTCAGGTGCGCGGCTTCGTCTTCACTAACCGAGATCTCGACCCTGGATGTTTCCGGCTTTTCAATCGTGCAGAAGAGTGCATCCTGAAGCACCGCAAGACCGACGCGTTCCTTTAGTCTCGGGGCATAGAAGATGCCGGACGTAGGAGCCACGAGTTTCAGTTTTTGCCGTCGGGATTTCTGAAAAGCCAGCTCATGCTCGGCTCGTGCTTTGCGCGCTTCTTCGGCCGCGATTTCCTCCGGACGACTGCCAGCTTTCAGCAGGTCCAGGCGATCCCGAGCATCCGCCAATTCCTGAGCACGTCTGGAAATCTCCGCCTCTTTGGATCTCACACCCAACGCCTTCGATGAGTTTGTCGCTGCCTGGACCTGAGCGAGTCTGGATTCAGTCTGCAGGACTTCCAGACGCAGTTGCCGCAACTGTGCCCCTGCCAGAGCGCCGAGGCGATAGAGATTCTCCGACTGCAGAATGTCCTGCTTTGCGTTTTCCAGTGCGGCGACAGTTTCACGAATCCGGTGCTCCTGAACCAGTAAGTCC
>JAYSPO010000814.1:0-1225 GCA_043722015.1 Candidatus Kuenenia sp.
CGGGGTGTTGATTTAGTGCTCAGGGGCATCGAATTCGTTTAACCCGATGCCAAAGGCGAGGCAATTCCGTGCGAATCCTCCCCTTCGGGTCGGGTTAAACGATTAAATCAACAGACCGCTAGCGCCTTGCGGCTCACAGTTCCTGAGTATCGGGACAGACTCTTGGTGCAGGGAAGTCTAGACCGTTTTGGGGGTTCCTGTCAAAATCAACATTCAGAGAGGGAAATTCAGCGTGCGACGGGACAGCCGTCGCGCGTACGATTGTCGCAGCGAACGGATTCTGCTCATGAAGATCTTTTTTTCCGCTGGCGAGCCCAGTGGTGACCAGCATGCCTCCCATTTGATTCGGGAATTGCGTGCCCGGCGTCCCGAATTTGTCGCGGAAGGCTTTGGTGGCCCGCACATGCAGGAGGCTGGATGCCAACTTCATTTTGAACTGACCGAACTGGCGGTGATGGGGTTTCTGCGTGTCATCCCCTTGATCGCAAAGTTTCGGCGACTGGTGAAGCAGGCAGAAGCACATTTCGCGGCAAATCCGCCCGATGCTGTCGTGCTGGTGGATTTTCCCGGCTTCAACTGGTGGATCGCGCGGGCGGCAAAGAGACGAGGGATCCCGGTCTATTATTACCTGCCTCCACAACTTTGGGGCTGGGCACCGTGGCGAATCAAGCGTGTTCGCAAATGGGTGGATCATGTCATCTGTGCGCTGCCGTTTGAATATGACTGGTACAAATCGCGCGGCGTGCAGGCGACCTGGGTTGGGCATCCGTTTTTTGATGAAGTGGCCGAACGGAAACTGGATGCTGAGACGATGCGGCAGTTGAGTCCCGATCAGCTCACACATTGTACGGTTGCTGTGCTGCCGGGCTCGAGGAATCACGAGATCGAAAAGAACTGGCCGGTCATGCTGGAAATCATCAAGCGTGTGTCCGGAACTGTCCCATCGGTACGGTGGATTGTGGGCAGTTATCGTCCGCAACAACTTGCTCGCTGTCGTGAAATGCAGATGGCGGCGAATGTGTCGGCTCCGCTGGAGTACTTCATCAACAGCACGTCTGAAGTGATTGAATCCGGTGATTGCTGCCTGATGGTGAGCGGTTCCATCAGCCTGGAACTTCTCGCAAGAAAAACTCCGGGGATCGTGCTGTATCGAGCCAACACAATTGCGAGGTTTGTGGCAAGATTCCTGATGAACTGTCGGTTCATCACGCTGCCGAATCTGATT
>JAYSPO010000815.1:0-16151 GCA_043722015.1 Candidatus Kuenenia sp.
GACATCTCAAAAGGAACCGCTCATGCCCCAACCGCCGCGAATATTCATGGCAGGGCTGTTTCATGAAACTCATACGTTTCTGGACGGCACTACGACGTGGGATGATTTCCAGATCGTGCGTGGCACGGAAATCCTGACACTGAAAGGCGACAGCAGCCCGATGGGTGGTGTGCTGGAAGTAGCCGAGCGGCTCGGATGGAACGTCGTTCCGGCATTGTCGGCGGCAGCTTACCCGAGCGCGATTGTGCAGGACGATGTGTTCGAACGGTACTGGTCAGAATTCTCTGCAGCGCTGGCGAAGTGCCTTGAATCCGGACCGCTGGATGGCATCTTTCTGGTGTTGCACGGTGCCATGACCTGCCAAACATTTGACGACGTCGAAGGCATGCTGCTTGAACGTCTGTCGCAACAGTTGCAGACGACTCAACAGCCCTCATCAAAGACCATTCCGGTCTGCGGCGTATACGATCTGCACGCCAATTTCACGTCAAAGATGGCTCAGTCTTCACACTGTCTGGTTGCGTACCGTGAAAATCCTCACGCCGATGCTCGCGAATCAGCGGTTCGCGCGGTGCATCTGTTGGATCGGTGCCTGCGAACAGCTGAGATGCCACGGACCCTGCTGGCACAACCGCCGATTGTCTGGCCACCGACCGGCACGGGCACGGCATCAGACCCGATGAAAACGCTGCTGCAAATGGCTCGACAGCTTCAGGCAGATCATCCGAATTTCTGGGAGGTCAACGTTACGGCAGGCTTCGCTTTTGCAGACACATTCGACACGGGAGTGAGTTTCGGGATCATCACCACTGGCGATGACGACGAGGCCCGTGCTGCCTTGAAGTTGCTTTGTGATCGAGCGTTGCTGCTTGCCCCGCTCGGAAATGTCGTTGAACGACCTGTCGATGACGTGCTGGCCGAATTGCCTCGGAACAAACCCGGCCTCACGGTTGTCGTTGAACCATCCGACAACATTGGCGGCGGCGCACCGGGGGATTGCACGGGACTGCTGCGTGCTTTCATTCGGCACGGCTTTTCGAATACGGCAGTCTGTATCTGTGACCCCGATTCTGTAGGGCGGCTGCAAGGCCAATTACCGGGCACGCAGGTTCAACTTGCCATCGGCGGACGTGGCAGTCGCCTCGATCCTGGCCCGGTCTATCTCAAAATAAAATTTATCCGAACATGTGACGGTCATTTCCAACTTCGCGATCGTCAGAGTCACCTGGCATCCATGGTTGGTGACCGTTTCAACATGGGTGATTGCGCGATCGTTGAATACGAGGGTATTACAATCCTGCTGACATCCGTGAAAACGCCGCCGATGGATCTCGGCCAGTGGCTGCACGTTGGTCTTGATCCGTCGCAGTTTTCGTTTGTGGGCGTCAAAGCGGCAGTCGCTCACCAGCGCGCCTGGGATCCAATCAGTAAAGGCAACGTCTGGGTGTCAACACCCGGACCGTGTTCAAGTAACTTGAGTCAGTTGCCCTACAGGAAACTTCGGCGACCGGTGTATCCACTGGATGCGATTGAAACATAGTTGATATACTCGATCAACTCGAATTCATCTTCGTTCCTGTGCGATAACACATCGCAAATGAGTCTGGCGAGCGGAGTGGCGTCAGCCCAATGGTACCTCGTTTTTGTACCGGCAAGCTGACGCATGCCGCTCGCCAATTTTCTCAATCATGACCGCGAGGAGTAAAAGTCCTAAAAAAAATCCCCGGTGAAATGTCACCGGGGATTGACTGCTCAACTTTCGCTGATCGATCATCGTTATTCGTCGTCGGATGGGTTGGCGTACAACGCACTGACGGCTGCGTTGGAAGCTTGTGGCTTTCTGCCTGGATTGGAGAATATGCCTGAAACACTGGCCCCGGATGGCACTTGCCGTGGCTTTGAACTCACGGTTGGGCTGAGTCCACCATTCGGCAGAAAGCCTGGGAACTTATCGCCGGGCTTGAATGCGATGTTCTTGCGGGAGTATCCAATGTATTCAAGGAAACTTGAAAGGCTAAGTACATGCACGCCATGATTCAGTGCGGCATTCTTCATTTTTGACGCATTCTGTTGCATTTTTTGATACAGAGCCTGCTTGACGCTGTCCTGAGTCTGATTGGTTTCTCCAAGGTCACCGATGATCAGAAATCGCGTCTTCTCGGTGATCAGCGTCCCGATCGGATCGGCTTCTGTCAGTGGGTTCTTATCCTGATCCACCAGTTCTGCACTATCGCTGATTTGAATGGCAATCTTTGCATTCGCACCACTCACGAGTCGGATAAACTCATCCCGGTCACCGCCAGGGTTTCCGTCAAAATCAAGCAGACCCGCGACCGCGATTTCGAGCTTCTGACCAGAGGCGAAAATGGGTGAGTAAATCGGATCTTCCTTCGCCAATGGATTGCCTGGGAGCTGTTCGACAATCCGCACCACGGCATTATGGTCGCCAGTAATCTTGATGACTTCAATTTTCCCTTTGATGTCTTCATTGCTGCGACGACCGACACCGCTGTTGTTCTTCTTGTAGACGGAGAAAGTCGTACCCACGCGCAGCTCGTCACGGCTGCCAAGATCGATCGAGCCAGTGAGGGAACTCTGATCGACAAAGACCAGGCGTCCATCTTCGCGTTCGTAGCTCATGTCTGCCTGCTCGCGGGCTTTCTGAGTCAGTACGATCAGAGCCTCACGTTTCTCACGAATGTCGTTTTCCAGTTCTTCGATCTGACGCGATGACTGTGTCTGCAACGTCGTGAACTTATCCTGCTCCTCACGAACAGTGATCTTGAGTTCGTCAATCTGCTTTTCACGAGCACCCAACTGTTCACCGTGCAACGCTTCCTTCTTTCGCAGCTCCTCTTCTTTTTCGGCGACCTGCGTCTGCAGTGACTTCATCGTGTTTTCGTGATTCGCAATCGCAGCAGTCAGTTCATCGGCTTTGGCTTGTGCCAAAAGCAGGCGTTCGGTTGCGGCGGCAATATTCACGTCTCGATCAGTAGCGTTCTTGATCATGGCTGGTTCAAGGCTTTGAGCGCTTGCGGAACCATCACCAGCCAGTGCTGCAATCTCCGCGCGGACTCCAGTGACAACCTCATCAGTAGGGCTATCCGGACTGCCGTGCCCGATGACCTGCTTCAACACATTCAACTGCGTAATCTGATCCTGGATCGTCCCCTTCGAATTTCGCTCTGCATCCTGCGAAGCAGTCAACTGTCGCTGAACGTCGGCGCTGTGAGCCCACGTCATGTACCACGCAACGCCCAGTCCAATCGTAAGGAGGACGAAGATCGAGAGCGAAATGACAAGGCCATTACTGTCTTTTGAAGCCATCGAATTGCCCCTGAGCCAGCCTGAAGCCAGCGTGTTGGAAAGCACAAAACACAAACACTGCAATTTATCACTGATCAGCTCTCACGTCGATCAGTCGGAGTATAGCACCGTCATTCCATCGTCAACTGGATTCGCTGGCGACACATCACTCACTGAAGTTCAGGCAATTTCTGCCGGAGTCGAATGTTACAATTCGGATTCTCCGGACAAACTACACGAACGGAGATCCGATTCGGCAGGTGACAGCAGTCGCTCCGGCTTTACGGACAACCCTACAACTCGATCCAAGTGTTCGGACGTTGAAGATATCGGGCTGTGAAGAGGTGTCAAGAGGTTATTGACTCATCAGCCGTCGGCTTGACGAGAATTTTGTGCACATTGCTCACGGAGAACTGGTTCCCCTTGAATTGGAACACAATGCCATTTGCAGTCAACTGCGCCGCTGCGAATCGGCCTGAATCAGCGTTGTGATGGAGTTGAAGCCGGATAAAGCCGTCTTAGGTGCCGAGCAGACACGCTATCTTGCTGCATATTCGACGCAATCCGTACAAGCGGCAGGTGCCGGATCTCTCGTCATGAGCACAGTTGTGAGCGTGGTGCATTCTGTTGGAGTACACGTTTTGGCTGGCGCCGAACGCCGTTGAGCAGTCTGAAGTCTGTACTTCTGTAGCCCGCCGTAAAAATCCGTCGGTGTTGTCGCTGCAGGGCCAGACGCAACTTGCTCAGTTATCCGGGAAGCCCTAGACTCCAGTCAGCACGGAATGCGACATGCGGAATTAATTGGCGCAGCAGGATGCTGTCCAAAGGATTGCGTTCAAGCGTGGTTTTGTAAGAATTCCACCGACATGACACGCATGAGTAATTTTGGGCAGCTGCACTTCCATCAATAGTTCTTGAATCGGGATGAAATCGTTGAGAGCCCTGATTAGCGACATTCACGGCAACCTTGAAGCTTTGACGGCAGTTCTTGCCGACATCCGCAAGAAAGGTGTGTCTGAGATCTACTGCCTGGGCGATATTGTGGGCTACGGCCCCAATCCCGCCGAGTGTATTGACCTGGTCATGGACCTGGATATGTGCCTGCTGGGCAACCATGATCAGGCAGCGTTGTTCGATCCCGAAGGCTTCAACGCCGGTGCCGAACGCGCGATTTTCTGGACACGGTCGGTTCTTGAGCAAGGCGTGGGACCAAAGGCAGAAAAACGCTGGGACTTCCTGGGTGAACTAAATCGCCGTTTCCGTGACGAAGAAACCCGCACGATGTACGTCCACGGGTCCGCGCGTAATCCGCTCAATGAGTATGTTTTCCCGGACGATATCTACAATCAGGTGAAGATGGAAAAGATCTTCGCGCTCATTGATCAATATTGTTTTCAGGGACACACGCACATCCCCGGAGTCTTCACCGACACGCTGGAATTTTTCCCGCCGGAAGAGATCGACTTCAAGTACAAGTTGGCAAAGCAAAAGGTGATGATCAACGTCGGATCGGTTGGCCAGCCTCGCAATAATGACCCGCGGTCTTCTTATGTCACTGTCGATGGCGACCTTGTAGAATTTCATCGTGTGGCGTATGACATCGATGAAACTGTCAGCAAGATTTACGGCGTTCCGGAACTTGACAACTTCCTCGGCGATCGACTTCGCGAAGGCCGGTAGCCGTCAGCCCACCAGGATTGCCGCACAACGATCATCATGGGGCAACTCGAATCAATGAGTCAAGCGCAGGAACTCCTGGTGCTGTGTCAATCGTGTATTGATTTGTGCCACTGGCTCTGCCAGTGCTGTCTGCAGATGGGGGAGCACTGGCAAAGCCAGTGGCACACAACCTATCAATGAATGCCCGACAGAACACTATGGCTTGCGTTCCTTCACGCCGGAAACTGAACGCTGGTAACCTTCGACCAGTTGCTTATAGCGACTCGGTGGTGCTGATTGCCGCGTAGTCGTGTCCTGCTGGTCGCGGTCACGATCTGTCCGGCCCTGGCGGGTTGATCCGCTGGAATTGATGTCGAGACCCTTCAGCATGGCGTCAAAGCTCTTGTCGGAAATACTCTTTTCTTTTTGTTGCTGAGCGTTCATTTCCCGCAGTGCCAGTTGCTTTTGCAATCGGTCAGCGAAAGACTTGATCTCCGATTCCGTCCAGCCCAGTTCCTCCAGAAGTTTTGGATCGACGGCGCCACGTTCCAGTTCCTTTTGCAGTCGCTTGATGGCCAATGCAGCAGCACCTGCAGCATCGTCGGCCTGCGGATCGGCGGGTCGAGCGGGCACGGGTTCATTTGGTTGAGAACCCTCTGAAGGTTCCTTGCCGTCGGGCATTCCGCCGTTCCCTTGTGCCTCTTCGCCTTGTTCGTCTGCACGGGTGGTATTCGGATCCGTGCGGTCGATGTTCTTTACGCCGCCTTTGCCAGAACCGGATTGTTTACCACCGGACTCTTCACCACCACCACCTTTTTCACCACCACCTTTTTCACCACCGGACTTTTCACCGCCAGATTTTTCACCACCGGATTTTTCACCGCCGGACTTCTCACCGCCGGACTTCTCACCACCGGACTTCTCACCACCGGACTTCTCACCACCGGACTTCTCACCGCCGGACTTCTCACCGCCGGACTTTTCACCGCCGGATTTCTCACCACCGGACTTCTCACCGCCGGACTTTTCACCACCGGACTTCTCACCACCGGACTTCTCACCACCGGACTTTTCACCGCCGGACTTTTCACCGCCGGACTTTTCACCACCGGACTTCTCACTACCAGACTTCTCACCGCCGGACTTCGAATCTTTTGATGTTTCGTCACCAGTCTTGTTCGGGTCGCTTTGACGCCCGGCTTTGGAATTCATGTTGAGCGGGTTCTCGTTCTTCATCACGGGCTTATCTGTGCCGGATTCGTTACCTGGCTTATCGCCAGGTTTCTCTTTAGGCTCCCCCTGCTTTTGATCTTCGCCGGGCTTGTCGGTGTCCTGTTGTTCGCCGGGCTTGTCGTCAGGTTTTGGACCAGTCTTCTCTGGATCAGCTGGCGAACCGTTGGATGTCTTTTCAGGTGTCTCTTCGGACGGCGGATCCGATTTTGGAGCGCCTTCCGTGTTCTTTGGATCTTTCGGATCATCAGTTCCAGGATCCGCGGGATCGTCTGCGGGTTGTTTCTTGCCGCCCGGTTCTACAGCGGGATCATCGCCTGGAGTTTTTTCACCTGTGTTGTCGCCAGGCCCTTTTTTCTCCTTTGTTGCCGCATCATCCTTTGGCGGTATTTCATCCGTCCGGTCCGGACGCGATTGATCAACGTGATTTTTTGATCCGGCGTCCGGATCGTCTTTCTTCACGTTTTCACTCGATTCATCGACGCCAGGAGTTGGTTCCTTTTGCTCGCTACCGTCGTCATTCATAGGCGTGTCGTTTGTCGGATCGTCAGCGTTCTTTTCGTTGCGATCATTTTCCTTACCGCTTTCGCCGCGCTCGCCCGGCTCGCGTTCAGGACGCTCCGTCTTGTCGTCGGCTCCAGGGCGACGATCGTCGCCCTGCGAACTGCCTTTGTCCCCGCTGTTGTCAGACTCGGGATCTTTCCGATCGCGGTTCATCCGTTCGATGAGTTTCTGCAACGCCTTGTCATCATCTGCACGGCGATCCGGTTGACGGCTGGTTGAACTTTCCTGTTCTGGTGGCTTCTGTTCATCGCCCTGATTAGTCTCATGCGGATTGTTGCCGTTTTTCTGCTCGCCGCGACCGTTCTTCGGATCTTTCTGCTGAGTGTCACTGCCGTCTGCGTTTTTTGTTTCCGGTGATTGTTCCTGATTCGGATCGACCGGCGGATCTTCGTTCGGCATGGGCTCTTCGGTACTTTCACCGGTCTTCGACTGTTCTGGCGGCTGTTCGTCACCTGGATTTTGTGGCGCGTTTTTCGGGTCGTTGTTATTCGGCTCTCGCATCTGATCCTGCATCTGGCGGTCCTGAGCCAATTGTTCCTGCACTTGCTGCTCGCTGACCGGTGCCGTGATCTGTAGATTCAGATCACCTGTGCGCGACTGGTTTCCCAGCGGCGGACGATTGTCGCGCGCTTCCAGATGAAACGTGACCACGTCGCCCGGATTCAGATTCAGTGGCTTCAGTTGGAAGTCCCACGTACCGGTCCAGCGTTTCGTGAGTCCTGTTTGAAATGCGTCCAGAAGTACTTCTGACGGCTGAATCAACTTTCCGTTGACCGCATAATGCAGCGTCACGGAACGCAGCAGAAAGTCCGGATCTTCTGCTTCCACCAGCAGTGGCACAATTGCGTTCGCAGCCACCTGCAAATCGCGAGTGGGGTCAATCAGTTTTAGAACAGGCGGCTGATCTCGACGAATATCGACAGGATAAACAGCGGGTTCAAGATCTTTTTGCCCTTCGGGATCCGTGACCTGAATCCGGTAGAATTTCGGGAACGTGCCGTCCTCGCGATGAGTCAGTTTCCAGTTGACCGACAATCTGGTGCCGTCGATCGCCATCTGAAGTTCTTCGCCGCGCATTGAAAATGCGTTATCGTCGGACATCTGCAGCACAGCTTCGCGCACCGGCTCGCTGCTTTCGGCGTGCAACGTCAGAGTCGTGTCTTCCCATGCTTCGATGGCTCCTGTGGAATCTGCCCGGTCGGGCAGATCCATATACGCAGGGTATACATAATGAATCTCCGTCACGCGCGCGGTCGGCGGTTGTTCCACAGTGATGGAATAGATTTCCGACGTCGCATCGCCGGCTTCGATGCGGTATGTCAGATCCTGTCGAATTCCTCGGTCGCTGTCGCCGACCATCAGAATGCGAAAACGATGTTCGTCGTCAGTCGTCCCCATCGTCAGTGGCTCGTCCACAAACCGTCGATCCGAAGTTGAATACAGGACGCGGACTTCTTCGGGAATCACACCCGCAAGGTCCGCGACAAATTCGATATGCGATCCGGCAGGGACGAATGCGTTTCCCGGCCGTACGGCTTCGATCACAGTCCGCGTGGCCACACTGGTTTTTGCCAGCGTAAAAGGTCTCAACAAGCTGATGGATTTTGGACTGAGAACTGCGTACACGCATGTAATCAGCGTGATCATGAACAGCCCGGTGCCCATCCGTGTGAGAAGTCGACGGTCGATCGCTTCATCAACATGTACGCCAGCCAGCGATACGGCGGCACGTTTTTCCAGTGTGCGATGAATCGCCCCATCAGACTTGTAGCCAGCCGCCTGCAGATCAACGAGCGCCAGCAAACTTCCCTGAATTTCTTCTGAAGATCGGTCCAGCATGCGAGCGGCATAGAGCGGATGAATGCGGCGAAACCAGGGACGAACAACGTAGCGAAACAAAATCGCTCCGCACAAAATTAAAATCACTGCCAACAGGATCGCCCGCGTCCACGCTCCAAAACCACCGTCAATGACCCAATGATCAAGGAGCGTAAATGTCAGAACGTATCCCACCAGCAGCAGCCCCGCAAGGACGCCAGCGGTCAGTAGGTCGGTGGCCTTGATCCGGCCGCGCGCTTTCTCCAGCTGGTACTGGATGAATTCATCAGCATCTGCGTAGGAATGTTGCGTCTTATCCGAAACCGTAGCCACAGTGCTGATTCCTGTTGAATGTGGGGTAAGCTTCCTGCTTGCCGTTTTGCGGATGCTCTGCCAGTTGGCAGCCTGCCAGGTTCGGGAGAATTCGCATGCTGGACAGCTTCGCCACTGGGGCGCATCCAATGAGTCCTGACGCAGTCGGATTTCTCTGCCGTTCCCGAATTATTGGAGTTTATCGGCAAACATTCAACGCGAGCAGGAAAAACGGTGCGAATATACCGATCACGCCAACTTCTACGGAAAAATGAAATAGACGATCATGGTAAAGCATCGTAGCTGTTAAGCCGGGGAGTGGGCTTATGTGAGCCTGTCAGAATCTTCTTGAATTCGCTCCGGCAACATTTTGAACGGGAGTTCGGGCGAATGCAGTTTCTGAAGAAATCAATGTGCTTGATGCTGGTGTTGGCGGTCGCCGTCAGCGTTTCTGCGGACGAAACAAAGGAAAAGAAGAAGAAGGGCGAAAAGAAGGCACCATCGCCGACTGCGCGATTTGTCGAGAAGCTGGAATTGACGGACGCACAGAAGGAGCAAGCGGCCGCCGTCGATAAGGAGTTCGCTCCAAAGATGGCTGAAATCAGCAAAACCCGCCGGGCGTTGCTCACCGACGAACAAATAACCGCAGAACAGGACGCACGCAAAGCCGCCAAAGACGCAGGCAAAACTGCAGCGGAATCCCGCAAAGCGGTCGATGAAGCCCTGAAGTTGACTGACGATCAGAAAGCAAAGATGAAGGACATTCAGAAGCAGCAGACCGAAGTGAGCGGCAAGATCGTCGAAGCCCTCAAGAAGTTCCTCACCCCCGAACAAATTGAAAAACTTCCAAAGGTTGGCGGCGACAAAAAGGGTGGGGAAAAGAAGAAAAAAGCAAGATGCGGCATAGTTGCGGCGTCAGACCTTCACATTTCAAGGATGTAGTTCCCTTGATTCTGTGCGAACTCCGAAAGCCGTTTCTGCCACATCGCAGGGCGGCTTTTTTTGTTGACTCTCAGCATCTGGCCGATGGCATTGTCAATCGCTAGAATGCGGAATCGGCCTGCATCCGCTGCTACAAGAAGAGGTGTCAACGTGTCAGAACCACAAAAATCCTGCCCGCAGACCAGAGAGCAGGTGATCAATATGTACTTCCTTGAACATCGCGCAAAGTTGCTCGATGTGGCTGCATTCCTGGATCGTATTGATCGGGCTCAGCCCGGAACTGCCAGCAGCGATTTTCGTGAAACAGCGATCAAGCAGGCGATTGGAGTCTTGATCGACGGCCAGCCTCAACGTGCCCAGCGAGTGCTCCAGTTACTCAGTGATACGACGACTGAGATGCCTCAATCGGCTCTCGGCATGAAGGGTGCATCAGGCGCAGTGAAGGTTGCGTCTGGTCGTGTGACATGAGCATGTTTGGTCCAGCTGATCGCCATGGCTGAATCCCGATGTGAGAATGTCACGGTGCGAATGTCATGGTGCCTGTCACTTTGAAAGCGATTTGTCACCTGGGAAAGCGATGGCACTCAGGCACCAGCAGCCTGGGGGACTGTCGTTTTATTCTTCAATGTCGGCATTTTCGTTTAACGGCGAGCCGCAGGCGTAGGCGAAACCTGGCACTGACGCCTTCGGCTTGCCGTTAAACGATTAAGACGACGGTCCCCTGGACGAATGGTGGAACGCATCTTACGATGCCCGGCATCAGTGAAATGATTCATCCGCCGTCCCGCATTGTTGAGTTTTCATGGCCTCCCTGATTCGATTTCTCACCGGCGCTGCCGTCTGCATCGTTCTCTTGCAGCAGGCATCTGCTCAACGCGATCTGAAGAACATTCCAGCACCCGATCCGGAACTGGAGAAGGCCACGTTCAAAGTCCCGGAAGGATTTGAAGTCAATCTTTTTGCGTCTGATCCGGTGATTGCCAAGCCGATCCAGATGAACTTTGACGAAGACGGGCGATTGTGGATCGTCAGTTCGGAAGTCTATCCGCAGATCGTTCCTGGCGCGCCGGCGACGGATCGAGTGGTTGTCGTCGAAGATGCCGATCACGATGGCGTTGCTGACAAGACACATGTGTTTGTCGAAGGTCTGCTGATCCCGACAGGTATCGCTCCAGGCGATGGCGGTGTATGGGTCGCCAACAGCACTGAACTGCTCCACTTTGCAGATCACGACGGCGACCTGAAGGCAGATTCGAAGCGCGTCGTGCTGTCCGGGTTCGGGACGGAGGACACTCACCATATCCTGCATACACTTCGATGGGGCTACGACGGTTTTTTGTACTTCAATCAATCCATTTACATTCACAGTCACGTCGAAACGCCATGGGGCGTTCGCCGCTTGAACGCCGGTGGCATCTGGCAGTTTCGTCCGGAAACGCTCGAACTGGGCGTGTTCATGAAGGGACTCGTCAATACCTGGGGACATCATTTCGACCGCTTCGGTCAGTCATTTGCAACCGATGGTGCGGGCGGTGAAGGGATCAATTATGTCATCCCCGGCGCTTATTATTTCACCGCCGCCGATGCAGAACGACTCATCAAAGGCCTGAACCCGGGCAGCCCCAAACACTGCGGACTTGAACTCGTGGACACGCCGATGCTGCCACCGGATTGGCAGGGCAGTGCGATCACCAACGACTTCCGAGGTCATCGTGTCGTCCGCTTTGCGTTGACTGAAGAAGGCTCGGGCTTTGTGTCCCGCGAGCAGCAGGAAGTGATCTGGTCCGATCACGTAGCGTTCCGTCCGATTGACGTCAAGATCGGCCCCGATGGAGCGATCTACATTGCCGACTGGTACAACCCGATCATTCAGCATGGCGAAGTGGACTTCCGCGACGAACGACGCGACCACACTCATGGCCGCATCTGGCGCGTCACCTGGAAAGGCGCGCCGCAACGGGAGTTCAAACCTGTATCGACTCGATCCACTACGGAACTGTTCGAAGCACTACGTTCGAACGATGGTGTCGAACGTCAGTCAGCCAAACAGCTTCTGCGTCAACGTGGACCTGAGATCGCTGACGAACTTGAGGCCTGGCTGAAGACAGTGAAACTGTCGGACGAAGAACGCGACCATGTGGATCTGGAAGCACTCTGGTGTTTTCAGGCCGCTCGCTCCTTGCAGCCGCGGTTGCTCGAATCGCTGCTGCAAAGCACCGATGGCCAAATCCGCGCGGCAGCGGTGCGCGTCCTGAGTCACTGGAAGTACGAATTGCCGAACTCGCGAGAACTATTGACGAAAGCCGTTCAGGATCCACATCCGCGTGTACGTCTGGAAGCCATTCGAGCTCTCTCGTTTTCTCCGCTCGATGATTCAGAACGACAAATTGCAGACGGTTCTGCATTCGGTGTTGCCAACGCGGCGACGGCGAAGACCCTGGCTGAATACAGTGACCCGAAGCTGGTGGAGACGGCGTTGCTGCCGCTCAGGCAGCCCGTCGATACACTGATCGATTACGCGATGTGGCTGACCGCGAAAGAATTGGCTCCCTACTGGCGACCTGCCTTTGATCGCGGAGAGATGAATTTTAATGACGACGCCGGGCAGATTGCTTACGGCTTTTCTGCTCTGGGCAGCGGTGCTCCGGTGGAAGTCCTGATGAAGGATCTCTACGCCGATCATGTCACGCCAGGAAAACGGGGCGGATTGGTACCACTCATCTGCTACAGCGCTGATGCCAATCAGATGGGGCGACTGGCTTCTGTCGCGATTCAGCACGACGACGCAGCCACGCTGCAGACTCTTCTCGCAATTTCTCTGACGAGAAAAATCGTACCGCCGATCAATGCGGACGTGCTTGCGCCGCTGGCAGAATCCGAGGAGGCAGTGTTGCGTCATGCCGCATTACAGGCAATTGGACAGTGGAACGTGGCCGGAATGAAGCCACACCTGGAAGCAATTGTCGGAAATCCGTCCTCTGACAACGCAGATCTCGCCGCCGCGTTTGCTGGTATCGCAGTCAGTAACGACGACACGCTGCTCGCGCTGCTGGAAACAATGGGGCGGAATACCAAATCATCCATAGCATCCCGTAGTCTCGCGCTGGAACGACTGGCGACAGCCCGCCCGGAAAAAGCCGCCCCGCTGGTTGTCGATCTTATCGCCACTCTTCCGGAAGGTTCGTCCGCAGTGAACGTGGCTCGCGCGTTGCTCAATGAAAAGCAGGGCTCAAAACTGCTGACCGCCGCGCTCGCCGGGCGGGAACTGCGAACGGATGTCGCGCGCGACGTCCTGCGCGTCCTGCGGGAATCCGGCCGGACTGATGCCGACCTGGAAAATGCGTTACGAACAGCTGGCAGGATCATCAGCCGCAAGTCGCTGACCATCGAAGAACGAGCCGCGATGTTGACGAAGGCGACGACCACAGCCACGGCGGCCGAGGGAGAACGGATCTATCGCAATGAACAGCTCGGCTGCCTCAAATGCCATGCAATCGGCGGTGCCGGTGGACTGGTCGGCCCCGATATGATCAGCCTCGGCGCAAGTGCTCAGCCCGACTATCTGCTGGAGTCACTGCTGAATCCAAATGCCAAAGTCAAGGAAAACTACAACACGACCGTTATCGCAACTGTCGATGGACGAGTCGTCGCGGGCGTGCTGATTCAGAAGTCGGATAAGACGCTGACTCTGCGAACGGCGGAAAACAAGATTCTTGAAGTGCCGGTCGCTGAGATCGAAGAACAGTCTCAGGGTGTGTCACTGATGCCGGAAGGCCTGGTCGATAATCTGACCGATGACGAAATCGCTTCGGTCATTCGTTTTCTGTCGGAACTCGGCCGAACTCCTGAGTACACGCTTTCCAAAAGTCGTCTGGTTCGCAGCTGGCAGGTCGTGATGCCGACGGAGGAAGCGAATTTCCTGTTGAACCGCACCAGCTTCAGTCAGGTCGCGGCAAATAACCCGGGATTTACGTGGAGTCCTCGCTACAGTGTCGTGACTGGACAGTTGCCGTTGGAGACCATTCCCTTGATGACCGCTCGTGGAGTGACGGTGGGTTTTGCTCGTTGCGAGATCAACGTCACGACTCCCGGTAAAATCGCATTTCGTTTAAAATCGATCGCCGGCCTCGAAGTACGCATCGACGGAATTCCCGTGGAACTTGCGGCTGAGTTTTCATCAACACTCGACGCTGGTCTCCACACGATTACGGTCACCATTGACTCCGCGAAACGCACCGATTCGCTTCAACTGGAACTCCTCGACATCGATGAGGGCGGCAACGCGGAACTCGTCAATCGTTGATCATCACAGAATGTAAGGCCACGTATGACAAATCCATTTCAAATCCGTCAACTGGTATTCTGTCTGGCAGTCTGTCTCGCGACGCTGGCAATTTCCAGCGTTGCGGTTTCGGCTCAATCGGCACCGAACATTGTCATCATCTTCATGGACGATCTGGGCTATGCCGATATCGGACCGTTCGGTGGCGATAGTGCGCTGACGCCGAATCTGAACCGCATGGCAGAAGAAGGTCGCCGGTTCACCGATTTCTATGTCAGCCAGGCGGTGTGTTCAGCATCCCGCACGAGTCTGCTCACCGGCTGCTACAACGTTCGCGTCGGCATTCAGGGCGCGCTGGGGCCGGCGTCGAAGGAAGGAATTCATGCGGACGAAGTGACTCTGGGAGAACTGTGTCGGCAGAAGGATTACGCCACGGCCTGCTTCGGAAAATGGCATTTGGGAAGTCGGCCACAGTTTTTGCCCCTGCAGAACGGATTTGACGAATACTTCGGGCTGCCGTACAGCAACGATATGTGGCCGTTTCATCCGGAAATCATGCATCTGCCGCTGGAAGAACGCCTGAAGCGCTGGCCGCATCTGCCGCTGATCGATGGCAACACGATCGTCAATGCGCAGATGACGAGCGACGATCAGAAGCTGCTGACAACTCAGTATACCGAGCGCGCGGTCAGCTTTATTGATCGCAACGCTTCACGGCCGTTCTTTTTGTATCTCGCGCATTCGATGGTGCATGTTCCGCTGTTTGTGTCGGACAAGTTCGATGGCAAGAGCGGCAAGGGTTTGTTCAGCGATGTGATCATGGAAGTCGACTGGTCGGTGGGTCAGGTACTGGAAGCCTTGACACGAAACAACATCGATCAGAATACGCTCGTCATCTTCACCTCGGACAACGGGCCGTGGTTGAGTTACGGGGACCATGCCGGTTCCGCAGATCCTCTGCGGGAAGGCAAAGGGTCAATGTTTGATGGCGGATGCCGCGTGCCACTTCTCGCGCGGTGGCCGGGGGAAATTCCTCCGAATTCCCGTTGTTCCGAACCCGCGATGACGATCGACCTTCTGCCCACCGTGGCTCGGTTGATCGGCGCCGAGTTGCCGAAGCATCCGATCGACGGCAAAGATATTTGGCCGTTGCCGATCAGCATCCTGAAGTCGTCGCACATCTGCAGGCACTGGCAAAGTCGATTCAGGCAGAACTCGGCGAAGGCCAGCAACGCGGCACCGGACAACGTGCCGTGGGGAAAATCTAGTGGTAGGGTGTGCGCAGCGCAGCGAAACACACCATATCCTACTTTCGCCTGTTCTGAAAATCATGCCGTACCAAACCCGGCAACACGTCCGCGTTGAGGTCCGCCACGCGGCCTGCCGCCAGTAAGTCCCAGGCGATCGCCGCCATCGCAGCGTTATCTGTGCAAAGTTCCAGCGGAGCGATCAGAAGTTCAATTCGTTCGCGTTTCGCCATGCGCGTCAGTTCATCGCGAAACATCTGATTCGCTGCCACGCCGCCACCCACACACAGGCGCGAATATCCAAGCTGGCGAACGGCCAGAAGACACTTTGCGACAAGGACTTCGACCGCCGCTTCCTGAAATCCCGCCGCCAGATCTGCGACCCGATCCGCAGGCGTGTCGGTCAGTTGATCCGGCCCGGGAACTCCGCGCCCGGCATAAAGCACGGCTGTTTTCAGTCCACTGAAACTGAAATCCAGCTTGCCGCTGTGAAGCATCGGACGTGGCATTTTATATCGCCGTGGATTTCCGGCCACGGCGGCTTTCTGAATCGACGGACCACCGGGATACGGCAGATGCAGGATTCTGGCAACCTTGTCGAAAGCTTCACCGGCGGCATCGTCCGTCGTACTGCCGATCAGTTTGCATTCGGTGGCGGATCGGCAGTCGTACAGATTCGTATGGCCACCGCTCACGACAAACCCCGCGCAGGGATAAATGGATTGAGAAAGCCCCATCCCGCAGGCATAGATATGTGCTTCAACATGGTTCACGGTGATCAACGGAATCTT
>JAYSPO010000816.1:0-1974 GCA_043722015.1 Candidatus Kuenenia sp.
CCTAAACTGCCAGGCTTAGCGCATGAATACTTTTACTTGCCATGGGGAATCCCAGGATGTTCAGGGTTGTAATCTTGGAAAGCTGGCCGTGATCGCGCCCATGCTCGAACGAATCAAACTCAAAGAGATCATCAACCAGCACATCCCCGCCGATGAGCAGGCTGAGTTTGATCATGGGGCGATTCTCAGCCTCATGCTTGCCGCCAGACTCTACTCTCCCGTGGCGATGTCCAACATTCCTGAATGGGCCGAAAAGTCCGGAGCGGATATCTACTTCGGCATCCCCATCGAGAAGATGAATGACGACCGGTTCGGAAGATCGCTCGACGCCTTCTTCGATCAGCGGCACTCGATTCTCGGAGCCGTCGCTCTGCACGTTGCAGAGGAATTCAAAATTCCGCTCAGCGAACTCCATTACGATCCCACGCATGTGCTGTTCGAGGGCGCGTACAACGACGCTGTCAAACGCGATGGAGTCGTCGGTGAAAATGGAATCCGCAGCAACGACACGCTCGAACCTGCGCACATCACAAAGGGGAGAGGCACTGACGATGCGCCGCAGGGCGCAATGATGATTCATGTGGGACTGCTCACGGTCATTGATGAAAAACTGGGGCCGCTTCCGTTGTTCGGTCATACCATCGACGGCAATCAGAACGGACACACGGGCATTCACGAACAAACGTCGCTGATCCATGAATTTCTGAAGCTCAGCCACACGACGATGATCTCGGACCGCGGCACATTTTCCGTCGGCCACATGCTGCGGATGCACGACGTCGGGCATCGCATCATCTGCGCCGCGCCGTGGGGCGATCTGAGTTCGCTGTTCAGCGCACATCGTGAAACACTTCAGTGGAATCAGGCGTCGTTTCTTTCGATCGAACAGCACCGCCGACGCGAAAAAAGCAGCAATTTGCCGCAGAATCACTATGATCTGGCTGCAGTCGATCACGTCTTTCACGACAAGACCACCGGTCGCAGCATCGACGGTCGCGTGATCTTTGTGTTCAGCACGGCGGACCGCAAAGCCATTCGTGTGCAGCGTGAAAAACAGATCGTGAAGATGAAGGCCGAATTGATTCAGATTGCTGCGAGCGTGTCTCTGGGTCGGCGCGGAATGGATCATGCGACGATCTCGAAACGCATCGCGCGTGAGTTCGGTTCGAAGGACGCCGCGAAGTTTTTCCAATGGGAGTTGAAGCCGCTGACGCCCGCTGAGAAGACCGCACTGCTGACTCCGCCAACAACGTCCGGGAGCAAGCCCAATCGTGGTGGCAGCAAGGCGACGCATCGCTTCGAATGGTCGTTTGACGAAGCATTGATGATGACCGTTGCTGAGGATGACGGTTACTCGGCGATGGTGACGACGGTGCCCGAATCGGAGAAGAGCGTCGATGAGATTTTCTCCCGTTACCGACTTCAGAATTATGTCGAACATGCGAATCATCAGTTCAAGGGCCCGCTGGCGATTCGTCCGTTGTTTCTGCATTCGCCGAAGCGTGTGGAGTCGCTCGTATTTCTGATGATGATGGGCTTGACGACCTACTTTTTGCTGCAGCGTACGTTTCGTCAGAACACACCGGAGGATGCTCCTCAAGTGGAAAAGAAGACGACGTCGGAGAAGATCCTGCGTGCGTTTGAGACCTATACAATTCTGGTTTACGAACACTCGCCGTTTCTCCGCGAAGTCTGCACGACTCGGCTGACGCTGCGTCAGCGAGCCATCCTGAATCGTCTGAACTTTCCAACTCCGTCGCAGACCCTGAAGCAAAGGCTGCCGCCACGACCGGATGGCTAAATTCATGAAATAATTCAAACCCCCGAAATACCCCACAAATCTCGCTCCGCAAGGGGGTGCGGAAAATAAGGTTAAACGATTCAATCAACAGACCGCCAGCGCCTTGCGACTCACAGTCCTGGAGTATCGGGACAGACTCCCTGGTCAATCCTGTCAATTCCGAAACTCAACCC